>JBBDZW010000049.1:0-10266 GCA_040899895.1 Minisyncoccota bacterium | reverse complement strand
AATGGCCATTTACCGCGACTACAGCATGCAGACGTCCGCCTATATTGAAGCCTTATAAGAAGATACAACTCTCCCTCCCCTCACCCGCTGGATATTGCGACTGGATCAGTCAAGACATTGTTTGAAATGTCCGGCAACTTTGCGCGATAAGGGTGGCCGGGAAAAAATACGCGGCGAAAAAACAAAATGCGTCCACGAATGGGGCCCGATGGAAGGAGAAGTGGAATTAAAGGAGTTGAATACTTTCGAAAGCGATATCAAGGCCTTTCTGGCCTGCAAAGCCCTCTGGGAATGGGAGAACGAATATTGGCTCAATAAGATAAAAAAAGAGCAACCGACTCCGTTCTAATTGCAGTTTCCCGCTTTGGTGTATCCTGCAGCCAGGGCTGCAGCTTCGGTCTCAAACCAAATCTTATTTTCTTCTTTTATTCTTTTGGCTCCGGAGCACCAGGTGAAGTGATATTTATCGGAGTTCTTGGACCTCACCACTCGCCTATCAAGTTTGGGGGTTTGAGATTTAGAATTTTGAGATTGTTTAGAGTTTAGAGTTTCGGATTTAGAGTTTGTAGCGTCAAAAACATTAGCATTAAGATTGTCCGAACTTTTGACGCTGATAGGTATTTGCTTTAGGGCATTTATACGGCCAAGATTATAACCGATGAATGTTATAAAAATCATACAAAATCCCAGAAAAATGTCCTTTTGACGCAATTTGACGAAACTGGTAAATTTTGATAATATATACATTGAATTAAATCGGTGGGCTATCCCTCCAGGTTTTCTAAAAATCTGTTCGGGATGCTCATATTTGTAGCTATTCAGCTACGCTTCATAGACAAATATGGCACATACAAAAGCAATAGGTAGTACACAACTTGGACGCGACTCTCAACCCAAATATCTTGGCGTCAAGCTTTCTGATGGACAGGCCGCTAAACCGGGCAGTATTATTATCCGCCAGAGGGGAACCAAATTCTTTCCCGGGAAAGGCGTCCGTATCGGAAGCGATGATACAATATACGCAGTTATAATCGGAAAGGTCAAATTCACAACGAAGAAACAGAAGAAGTACGACGGCTCTCGCCGACTGGTCAAGATCGTCAACGTCATCGCAAATTAAATAGTCGCTTCAGCCCCATACCCCCGACTCGACCGATAGTCCTCGCTTCCTGCGAGCTCGGCTATCTACATGCTCGGCGTTTTACCCTTCGGGACCAAGCTAAAACGCCTGCGCAAGTTCTCGCTGTGGGTACGGGGACTTCCGCTTCTTTACTCGGTGATTTTATTTTTAACGCCTTTAACTTCGTTGACGAAGAAATCAATCCCGTCAGATTGGACTTTGACATAACCAGCATTTGAGAAGGAACCGACTGGCAGTTCACCCCATTTTACATAACCAGTGTGCATTAAAAATGTTCTTATGCAACCTCCGTGGCTAACAACCAGAACAGTTTTTTCTGGGTAGGCAACGGCTATTTCTCTTAATTGAGTGATAAATCTGCTAATAACTTCCTCGTCGCTTTCAATATCTTCGTCAAACTTAAACTCTTTTTGTTCCTTTTCTGACAGTTGCCCTATTTTATTAAAAAGATGCTGGAATTTTTTTCTATATTCTTCACCGGAAGTTCCTTCATAATGTCCATAGGTCCGCTCTCTCAATGCTTTTGAGGTTTGGATAGTTAACTGCCTCTCCAGCTTTATGATTTCAGCAGTTCTTTTGGCTCGGTGCAGGTCAGAAGAAAAGATTGCATTAAAATGGACATCTTTAAGTTCTTGAGCTGTTGTTTTTGCCTGTTCTAATCCAGCTTCAGTAAGTGGTGAGTCCGATTGCCCCATTACAATGCCTCTTTTATTCCATTCCGTTTCTCCGTGTCTAACTAAGTAAAGAGTGCAAAAGTTTTTATGTTCTTGTTTCATTAGATTTAAACAGTTAAGCGAAAACCCATTCTGTTTTGCAAACCGTCTTTTTTCGAGGGCAACATAATGCTTAAATAAATTGACAATTTGCTTATTCAACAAATTTTAGCCGGAAAATCCTGATAAGGAGGAACGGATGCTAAAATTTGTTAAGCAATATTGAGGCTTATTTAAGCATTTGTCCGAAGAAATAAAGTAGGTTAAGAAACAGGGTGGGTTTTCGCTATACTATTCTGCTTTCACTATCACTTTAACTTGAGTTTTGACGTCAGGAAGGATATTTATATCTATCAAATGTTCCCCTATCTTTTTGATTGGTTCTTGGAGTTCAAGCATCTCCTCTTTTAGTTCCACGCCGGAGGCCTTCTTTATTTCTTTGACCAAGTCGTCACTGTCTATGCCCGCGAACAGCTTGCCTGTCTTTGTCGCCTTTCTGGTTATTTCTACAGTCAGGTCTTTCAACTGCTCCGCTATTTTCACCGCATTTTCTTTTTCAACTTCCTGCATTGCCGATAACTTTTTCTTGAGGCCCTCCACTTCTTTTAGCGAGCCGTTGGTGGCCAATTTTGCCATTTTTCTGGGCAAAAGAAAATTCTTTCCGTAGCCATCGGAAACGTTCTTAACATCCCCTATCTGACCATAGCCTTTTATATTTTGAAGCAGTATTACTCTCATAATTTAAAAATCTTAACATTTTGAGCCAATTTTGCAAATTTGACAAAATCATATAAAGTATGATATAATTAAAAAACAAGGGAGGGATGGATTATGAAAAGGTTTTCATGGACTGAATTTTGGAAGGCTCTTGTCAACGCCTTCCGTATGCCCACGCCTAGTCCCGTGGGAAGAGTCAATCGTCGCGGTTGGCTCTTTTTATTTTTAAACAAAGCCAAAGCGTCACTTGGAAACAAAAGCCCTTTCCTGATTTTATTCACAATGACAAATCGCTGGCAGTATCTGTGAGCGACGCTATTTTTCTGGGAACCGATCCGGAGATGTCAGGAACGGGCCAAAGGGCCGCATGGCCTGACAGAGGTGACTCCGGGCGGTCAGAAAAATTAGAAGTGAGCAGATATACTGCCCAATGAGGAGTCCGTGAAGAAAATCTGGGGAAGGGCTTTTGTTTCTACCTCAACAAATCGAGGGCCTTGTCGAGCTGGGGGTCCTTTCCGACTGTGCCTATTTCAATATTACCGGCTTCTATTTCTTTAGTGTCGAGCTCAACCTTAACATCTGGTTCTATGCCTGTCTCGGAGATAGAAATTCCAGCCGGTGTAAGCCATTTCGCAATAGTGACTTTTAAGGATGAACCGTTGCTGTATTTTTGGAGTTCTTGGACGGAACCTTTACCAAAACTCTTTACTCCTACCAGGCGGGTGCCCTTGTTGTCATGCAAAGCTCCGGCCAATATTTCGGAAGCGGAAGCAGAACCGCCATTGATCAAGATCACGAGAGGATACGATTTCAATAAACCGTTTCCATCGCTCTTGAACTCATTTTTACTGCCGTCGCCGAATTCCTCAACTACAATAACTTTATTTTTTTCCAAGAACCAGCCGGCGAGATTTATCGCCGAATCCAAGAGGCCGCCCGGGTTATTTCGTAAATCAAGAATGATTCCACTTGCTCCGGATTTCAATATTTCTTCGGATGCTTTTTTAAATTCAGAATCAACCGTTTGGTTAAAAGAATATATCTGCATGTAGGCAATGCTTTTACCATCTTTTTCTATAAGTTTCCACTCTATCGTCGGCACCTTGATGGTGTCCCGGATGAGCTCGATGTCCTTTGTTTCGCTGTTTTGTATCGTCAAAACGACCTTGGTGCCCCTTTTGCCCCTAATGGAATTGACCGCTTCTTCTATGGAAATATCGTCCGTCGGTTTGCCGTCTATTTTAAGTATCTTGTCCCCGGCCTTTATTCCCGCTTTGTAGGCAGGGGTATCTTTTATTGGAGAAATAACTGTCAAAATATTGTTTCTTTTGCCTATTTCAATTCCAACTCCACCGAAAGAACCGGATATTTCTTCCTGAAATTTCTGACTGCTAACAGGTTCAAAAAATACTGTATAAGGGTCTCCGATACTGTTAACCATTCCGCTTATTGCCCCATATAAAATATTTTTGGCATCAAGCTTGTCATTGTCCACATATTTCTCCTGCAAGTCTTCATATACTTTCCAAAACAAAGAGAAGTCCGCTTCAGCCGGCTTTCCCTCCTCGCGATTTATAAGATTTTTAACGACGGCTATTCCCTCGCCTTTGCCGTTCTGAAACCAAAAACCGCCCCAGAAACCGAGAACGAGCGACACTATTACTACGATGATTATCGTTTTGCGATCGAACGTCATTTTGTTGAAAAATATTTTAGGGCGTCTTTCAGGTGCCATCGAGCTTCTTTCTTTAATAATAGATCAAGTATACCACCTTTAGAACTTCTGCGGTGGTAGTGGTACATTTGCGACTCCGGATAATATACAACCTTATATTCATTTTTCCAGAAACGCTTTGCCCAGTCAACATCGCTCATGTACAAAAAAAAGTCTTCATCTAAAAAACCTACCTTTTTTACAGCTTTTGCGGATGTCATTAGTGCCGAGCCCATTATCCAATCAGCTTCAGTGGTTTTGTTAATGTCTTTGTCTTTCATCAGGAACTTGTTTAGAGTTTTTCCGGCGAATGGAAGCTTTCCAAAAAAACTTCGACGGTAAAGAATAGTGAGCGGAGTGTAAAACCTGAAACATGATGGCTGGGGGCTTCCGTCAAAATTCAAAAGACGGGGCCCAAGAATTCCCGTATCTGAGTGGGCTTCCATATATTCAAGCATTTTTTCTATAGAATTTTTTAATGGCACAACGTCGGGATTAAGTATGAGGAAATAATCGCCGGAAGCGGCTTTCAGCCCCTCGTTCACTCCTTTTGTGTAGCCGATGTTTTGTTTAAACGGCAATAACCGGACTTGTGGGAATTCTTCCCTGACCATATTTACAGTTGAGGCGGAACTTTCCACATCAACAACCAAGATTTCATATTTTGTTGCCGGGTCAAGCGCATTTTTAAGGGATTTAAGACAAAGTCTAAGAAGGGCCGGATTTTTAAAATTTACGATAATAACAGAAATGGTCATTGGATAATTGTCTGAAAGAGTTGTTTGAGTTGAGTAAGGTTGTCCCCTACCGGCAGAAGAATATATGCTTCATTGTACCGAGACTCGTAAACAAGATTTTCGGTTGAAATAATATATTTGCTTATTTTGTCGGTTGAATTTATTTCATCGGCAAGATCTAAGAGTTCTTTGGAGTTTAAAATATTAAAATCGGTTTTTATGTTGGCACTGATAGCGGTTACTATATTTAATGTTTTTACGGGATCGCTCCACCAATTATGTTCAGCTAATTTATTTTTAAGGGCAAACAAGACCTCCTGTTGTCGGCGAGATCTGTCAAAGTCGTTAGAAGAGAATCTGGAGCGGGCGTAATACAAAGCATCCTTGCCATTGAGGTGATTTTCTCCGGCCGGAAGGTAAAATTCATAGCCCCACTGTTGTTGTTCTACAAAGGGCTTGGCCAAAGTTATGTTCACCCCACCCATCGCATCAACTATTTTTTCAAATGAAGAGAAATCAATAACTATGGCTTTGTCTAAATAAACGCCGGTAATTTTAGACAGTAAGTCTTTTGTGTTTTTAAGTCCAAGATTTTCGTAAATTGAATTTATCTTCCCTTCTTTTTTGTTACTTGTTTTTACGTAAAGATCGCGGGGCAAAGAAATAATTGATGATTTTTTAGACTTTTTATCAAAACTAAAAATCATAACAGTGTCCGTTAACAATGCTCCACCATCTTTGGCGTCGGGATCATCTTCACCGCGAACGCCAAGTATCAAAACATCTAAACGATCCGCTTCTTTATTTGGCATTATATAATCAGGATCCTCGGTTTCGGTGAAAGTAAAAATATCGGCAACTTTTTGCCAGAAAGGGGCCTGTTCTGCTGTTACTCTTATCTCTTTTAAGCTTGAACCCACCGCAAACCCTATTATCACTATCATAGCCAACCCAACAATTAAAAACACCCGCCTCTTTCTGTCAGGTTTGTGATAGTTGAAGTCATTTCGTGTATATCCGGTTAGTTGAACCATTTTCTTATTTCTTCTGATTTGATAGTTGCCTTTTTCATAATCGCCATTCTTCTTTTAAACATTTTTGGAAGAAATATTATAAATTTTGGTATTTGCAAAAGCACTGCTGGTTCAAAAAATATTATGTACCCCGTCATTTTTAGCTCTCTTGCCAAGATGGTTGGCAGGTCTTTCAGAATATTGATTATATAATCATTTTTGAAGATTGTCCAGCGAGTATTTCGCCAATCTAAAGCCCGCTTTTTTATAGGCACAGCCTTTCTTAAGCGAATAAAATCAGCCGGACTTTTTTTGAGAGTTTTGGTGGTTTGACGGTCATGCCAAGCGATAACTTCCGGATCAAATACTTCTTTCCAGCCGAACAATCTCATTCGCCAAGCCAAATCCAGGTCGTCCCCATACCAGAAAAAATCTTTATCTATTAATTCCCCATTCACCCGAGAATCTTCAAGGGCTTCTCTTCTGAAAAATGGAGCCGCGCCCTCAACCGTGAATATTTCTCTGAACTCGTTAAATTGGCCGTTATCGGTCTCGCCATGACCGATATTTATGACTCTACGCGATTTAAATATTTGGAAACCGCAGGTATCTATAACATTTGTCATTTGGCATTTACCATTTTCCATTTCAAATCTATAGATTTTTGCTTCAAGTGCGCCGATGTTGCCGTCGCTTTCCATCCTTTCGACGGCCTTGGATACGAAGTCCTTGTCGAGCATCACGTCCACCGCCATAGCCAGGATGTATTTTCCGCCGGAATGTTTCAAGAGTTCTTCCTGACCGGGCCACATACCCAGATTTAATTTTGATTCAATTAAATTAAACTCTTTGAACTTTAAACTTTTAACTTTAAACTCGCGGATAATACTTTTAGTATTATCCGCTGAACCGTTGTCTAAGATGTTGAGTTCTATGTAATCGTGCGAATATGTTTGGCTTAAAATAGCATCAAGGCAGTGGCGGATGTATTTTTCCCCATTGAGAACTACTAAATTTATTGTAACCAGCTGGTTTTGCATAGTTATTTTTTTGTGCCCAAAATTAGAGAAACTGTTGCCACAAACAGTAAAAATGCCCGTTCGTCAAAAAGTGCCACATCGGTTAGTGAATATATCAAAACCCAAGGTACGAATAAAAGCGTAGCGGCAAAATAAGTTTTTAGAAACTTATCATCTTCTCGCAAAAAAATATTTAAATTATTTTTGAACAAAAGCCACAAGAACCAAATAAATATTATCCCGGCCAATATTCCCATTTCTGCCGCAACATGAAGATAAAGGTTGTGCGCCGATGAGCCGGCTTTGGCCAGACGTATGTCCTGTCCAAGCACAATCGGATAGTTGCCAATCCCTACCCCCAGAAAAGGTTTGTCTTTTATGGATGCAAGTGTCTTTTTCCATATTTCAATCCGCTGGGCATTGGATGTTTCTCCGAAGTCAATTATTGATTTGAGGCGATTTTTCAAAAAATCATCGCTTTTGCCTACCAAAAATTGCGGCGAAGAAAATATCGGAAAAGCAACCGCAAACATTATAAAAAACAATATTAAATAAGCTGATAATTTTTTAAATATCGTAATTTTTATATTCCAATATTCTTGAGAATATTGGAATGACAATTTTGTTTTTTGTTGTGTAATATGCCAAATGAGCCCTAAAGCAAGCAGAACTACACCCAAACTTGCCACCCAAATTCCCCTCGTTCCGCTCAAAATAATTATCAAAAAAAGTAAGGCAATCGCCAAAATGTGCAAAGCTCGGTTTTTAACACTTGAGAAAATAGCCAGTATCGCTGGAATGCCAAGAAGAACAAATTGGGGGAAAGAATGAGAATCGGGGAAAAGCGAGAATACGCGGAGTGATAGTTGTTCGCCGTAATACGCAAACCACGTATTGCCGAGTTGGACGGCAATATTGCACCATTGTTCGCCAAATTGACGGCATTGTATCCCCTCCCCCCAGATGCGCATGAACTGGTAGATGTCTATGAAATACGTGGAGATGATTTGAATATATCCTACTACAACAACAATGACGACAGGAATTACAGAATTTCGTATCAATCTTTTGGCGAACTCTTTATTGCTCGCTTTATCGTAAATAACCATCCCTAGAACGACGAAATTAAGGAAAAATATTATCCGCTTAGCGCCAGCAGTCAGATCGGGAGCGTTGAAAAGTGATAAAATCGCAAGAAGCAAAAGAATTATAAGCAAATAAGACGGCTTTTTATAATCAAAATTCTTTAACCAGTCCTTAGTGCTTAATACGTAATACTTAAAACTTTTTGCGAAAGCCCATTTGAGAAAAATAATGACGACGAGAACTCTCCATGTATTAAAGTTATCGAAATCGGCTGTCAGGGGCAGGGCAATAAAAAGAGGTATGGAACGGACAAAAAGCACAGTTGCATTTTCAAGCGAGGCAAAAAGCGTATAAATAACCAAGATTGCCCCAAGAAACAAGGCAAAACTTCTTGGCAATATCCCCGCAACAATAAGAGCAAACAAAAAAAGCTCTGTTATAAAAACTAAGTTTAATTTAGACAGTTTCATTTTTGATGATTTCCAACCAACGATCCGCAAATAGTTTCCAGGAATATTGTTTTACAAAATCGGGTCCAGAATGTTTTATTTTTTCTATTTTTTCAGAATTAGTTAATACATCCTTTATCGCTTTTACAATATCATCAACTTCTCCGCTTTTAGCGTAAAAAGCATAGTCGCCAAACAGTTCGTGTCCCAATTTATTATCGGCGATAATCGGTGGAACGCCAAATGATAACGCCTCCATTGGAGGCAGGCCGAATGCTTCTCGGTCAGAAACATATAATAAAGCTTTCGCCCCAGCGTATAATTCGGCAAGCTCACCATCTCCGACATAATCTTTGTGAATTATCGCCTCTCTGCCAAGCCGGGTGTTTATTTCAACCGCCAGCGATTTTATTGTCGGCTTTTTGTATTTATCTGGGCCGATGGCAATAAACCGAAGGTCAGGAAATTCAGTGGATATCATTTCAAAAGCCAGCATCGTTTCTTTCAAGTGTCTTCTTGGAAAGGCCTGTCCCACACATAAAACGTAAGGTTGGTTCGTGTTTTTCGTTTCCATCTTTTTTTGCAAATCTACTCCAAGATAAACTGTGGAAATACGGTCGGGATTGATTTTGTAGAGTTTGGCTATATTATTTTTTGATGTTTCTGATATGGCCAACAATTTTGTTGAATGTTTTGCCGAGTATGTTCCAAAAAGCATATAAAAAAACCTGTATTTAAAAGGAAGACTGCCCTTGAAAGATTCGTAATAAACATCTTCGGTCATAATAGCAAGAGATTTAGTAAAAGTTCCTAAGGGAAGCATGTAAGCCGGCCAAAACATCAGGTTAAGTCGCTCAAACCAAAGTTTTATTGGCAATAAAATCAAATAATAAACAGGAAACAACTTACCCTTAAAAAACGGCACCGACAGTTTCTTTTTTATAAAAATTGGTGAATTTAAAAAATTAAAATCAGGAATTTTATCCTTAAAATATAAAACAAACCGGAATTTTTTATCCAGTTCCGGGCGCCGAGACAACTCTTTCAAAAGTTTCGTTATAATCCTTCCGACTCCCCACATCGGATTCTTCCCTTCTATGGACTCGCATTCAATACCTATTTTAATGTATTTTTCCATACCTTCTTCTGTAATAATCAAAAACTCCTTGCAATATTGCTTTTGATTCTTCCTTGTTCTTCCCTATCGCCAATTTAATTATTTGCTTAGCTACAATAATTATCCGCCATATCCAAAGCACGAATTTCAAATACCATGGCCCGCGCCATAAATTAAAGTAAAGCGCGTTGCGGTAATGGTATCGCAGGAGCGTTGGTGAGCCGAGTTTTTTGGTTGAAGCGGAAACAGAATGCGACACCACAATATCCGGAACAAAATTTACAGAAATTCCGGCCTTTTTTGCCCTAACCGAAAAGTCGGCATCTTCAAAATAAAGAAAATATTTTTCATCCAAGAACCCTATTTTTTCAAAAACATCTTTATGTATAGCCACCGCTCCCCCAATGGCATATAACTTATCCACAGATTTTGTATTAACGACCTTGAAGGTCGTTATATGGGATAAAGTTGGTTTGAGCCACTCTATTTTTCCGGCATAAGCGATCCGGTCCCCTTCATCTATCGCCAGCCCCACGATGCCCCCTTTATTCTCCAAATTG
>JBBDZW010000048.1:0-1543 GCA_040899895.1 Minisyncoccota bacterium | reverse complement strand
TGGTGAGGTTTTGGATTTAAAATTGGAAAAATTTTTACGTGAATATAAAAATTTTAATACAGAAGTGGAGCTTATTAATCAAATTAGAAAAGATATAAGTCTATGTTAAATACAATATTAAAAAATTATACCGGGCCCATGCTTATCATTACCGCTGCGCTTCTTTGGGCGTTCGACGGTGTGATTCGTCGTTATTTATATGAGCTCCCGCCCATAACTATAATTTTTTTCGAACACCTAATCGGGTTAGTTATTCTTTTGCCATTTGTTTACAAACATATCTTTAAAACAAATTTTACCAAGAGTGAATGGGGACTACTAGTATTGATTGCGGTGCTAAGTGGGCTCTTGGGCACTTTGTGGTTTACCACAGCACTTCTTAAGGTGCATTTTATTTCTTTCTCTGTTGTATTTCTTCTCCAGAAGCTCCAGCCTATATTTGCCATCACCACAGCAAATATTTTTCTAAAAGAAAAATTTGAAAGAGGTTATGTGCGTTGGGCAATTCTCGCTTTGCTTTCGGCATATTTCGTGACATTTAAAAATGGTGTGGTAAATCTGGAGACGGGAGAGGGGACAGTCATCGCCGCTCTATATGCGCTCGGCGCCGCATTCGCTTGGGGCTCATCGACGACATTCTCGAAAATGCTTCTCGGAAAAGTAGAGCCAAAAATCGGAACTTTTTTTCGTTTTTTCTTTACTGTGATTATTGCCCTGCCGGTACTTCTGCTATTCGGGCATGGAGAGAGTCTAGGGGCTCCTACAGCGCCTCAATTCGGCCTCTTTACCCTTATAGCCGTGTCTACCGGAATGGTGGCGCTATTGCTTTACTACAAGGGTTTATCTAGAACTCCCGTTCATATTTCGACTATTTTAGAGCTTACTTTCCCGTTCATCGCCATACTAATCGATATGAAGCTCTACGGCGCTGTGCTCGCGCCTACCCAATGGCTCGCAGCTATAGTCCTTGTCTTTAGTATCTATAAAATAGCCCGATTGCGAGAAAACACCGTACAGTGAATACTGGTGTATAATATAGACATGGATTTACTTAAGAAAAAATGCGTGCCGTGTGAAGGGGGAGCTATGCCCCTTAGTCGGAAGGAAGCGGAAGATTATTTAGCGGAGGTTCCTGGATGGACATTATCCGAGGACGGCAAAAAGATATCCAAGGAATTCAAGTTCCGGGACTTTATAGGCGCAATCAATTTCGTGGAGCGAGTCGCGGATGTGGCCGAAATGGAGGACCACCACCCGGACATTCATGTGTATTACAATAAGGTCGTTCTGGACTTATGGACACACGCGATCGACGGCCTTTCTGAAAACGATTTTATCGTCGCCGCGAAAGTGGATGTGATAAAGTAGGTTATACGTATATAAGTACGTATTCGACTTATGCGTAGCAGGAATCGAGAGTGCGGAGTGCTTTTGCACATGAGTCGCACTCGATAAATATCATCACTTTTTGTTTTTTGACATTTTTAATGGAGCTTGAATTGCTAGAGCTTTTGTTCTCGTAGTAAAAGCAGTTCCTACACAT
>JBBDZW010000047.1:0-58074 GCA_040899895.1 Minisyncoccota bacterium | reverse complement strand
AGTATTCTTGAATTAGTCCGAACGCATTTTTCCGAAAAAATCCCCCCGCGAAAATCCGGAAAGGTGGCGGCCTATTGCTCGGCCGTGCCTCGCACGGCTTAGAGAGCCGCACCGCTGACAATTTTCCGCCAGAGGCGGATATGCCTCTGGCATGACAAGTTTTTCTTTGGCGGCAAATTTAATTCTATGATTTCAACTCGTCAACTTTTATGCGCAATCCCTCGTCCATCAAAGCATATGCTTCCGTGGCAATTTCTCCATTTGGTGGAAGCATTTTTAGAAATTCA
This sequence comes from Minisyncoccota bacterium, assembly GCA_040899895.1. Taxonomy (GTDB): domain Bacteria; phylum Patescibacteriota; class Minisyncoccia; order 2-02-FULL-40-12; family GWA2-44-9; genus JACPAB01. Next base: position 57,787 of record JBBDZW010000047.1, on the reverse strand, counting down.
TTTTCTAAAAGATCGTTTACGTCTTTTTCTAAAAAGTTTCGCCAGTAAATATCTCGATGGAGCAGAACTTCGGTTGCCATTGCATTCCAGTTCGGATTCGCGTCTTTTACGGTTCTTAAAGTGCCGTTTATCAATTTGCTTAACCAATTGGTATACCGGCGGCCATATATCTCGATGCTAATGCCCCGTAAAGACCAGCTGTATGAGAAGTTTCGCCTTCTCTTAGTGGGATTTTTCCTTGTTGAGCCGCGAGAACGTGCCTCTTGTAGGAAAGCCGAATCGCCTCTCTTGTATGCTCCACATTATAAGGTAAACCAAAAAGAGCGCGCAGAAAGCCTCTTATCGCAATCATAGATTTTGGAAATATCATAAATTTAAAATTATGGAAACCGCTAAACCCAAAATCGAGACAACAAGAATAGCGATGGAAAGTTTAAACATTCTGCTATCGGATTTTTTCCATGAAACTTTTTGCCTTAATCCTAACTCAACGATTCCTGCTTCCTTCCAGCTCGCCATACCATTAGCTTTGGCTGAATTTCCCTCAGCTATTATATCCCTTATCTCTTCATCGCTATAATCTTTTGGCCAACTTTTTTCCTGACTCATATGATTAAAAAAATTTCTTCCCCCAAAATTAAAATGTGGTTCCCTCCAGAGGCGGACAGGCGAGCCGATGTTTTTAGCGGGTTATTTACAACTCGTTAAATTCTTCCACCGACAGTTTCATCTCTTTGATGATTTTATGTAAGAGACCTTTTGGCACGTCGCTTTGGTGTTTGTGGGGAATCGGCACAGTAACTTCTTTAGTTGGGTTAAAATAAATTGTGTGCTTTGTTTTCCTTATAGGAACATAACCGCCTCTTTGAAGTTTCTTTGTCAGAACTTCATAACTAATCGGCTTAGCTCGTGACATTTATGAAATTTTAACAAATGAAAACCTTCTAATATTCTGAAGATCCATAGTTTCTTTTGGAGATTTTCTTTTAAAATCACGTATCACCTCAAGGCATTCTTTTGCAGCTATCTCCACGTTCTTGTGGGCTTCTTTGAGTGTTTTGCCGTAAATAACGCAGCCAGAGATAGCCGGAATTGAGGCAATGTATCCACCCTTAGCATCCCGTTCATAAGAAACGTAATATTGGGTTTGTGATTTTTTCATGCCTCCATATTAACAAAAGCGTTATGGAAAATCAACGTGGTGTGCCCAGGGCCGGACTCGAACCGGCACGGGATTTCTCCCACATCATTTTAAGTGATGCGTGGCTACCAATTACACCACCTGGGCATTATAAAAATATTTTCTTTGTGTTTTTGTTTCTATTCCTTCCTCTATGTGTAGGTTTCAGGCTGTGACAATTCGGACATAAAACTCTCAAATTCTCAATGCGATTATCGTGCCTATCCCCGTTAATATGATCCAACTCCAGTGGAAGGTGTCCCTGGTCCGAAGTTTTTGACCATTTACATTCCTCACAATGCATCGGCCTTAATCCTGTTTTAAATAATCTATTTTTCAGTTTAAAACTTTGATAGGTGCTACCCTTAACAAGGATTTTCTCAAGAGGTATAAAAGGTTTCCCGATACCCCTTAATCCCTTATTCCATGCCATACCCTTAAAATGAGAGGTGTCTAATCCAAGCTCTTTTGTGTATTTCTTTATCTGATCATAGTTTCCGCCAGCTTCCACTAAGCAAAGTTTTGATAAAACTTTTCGATAGCTAAAAGAGGTTCTAACCGCCTCTTCCAGTTGGTTTACTGTCCATGTTCGTTTCCGTGGCATTAAGTTAATTATACCAAACGGAAAACTAATTTACAAAGAACATATCAACACGTTTACCATTAAATCTCTATGTGCGGATTTACTTTCTTCAATCGTTTTAGCGCGCTTTTGACCCACTTTGGATTTTCACCGTACCATCAAACTGTTGGGGCTAATGCCTTCTCCAATCGGTATTTGGGCCTCCAGCCGAGCTCCTTTCTGAGCTTGGAATCGTCTGACAAAATGGCTGCCAATAAACCCACATCCGCCGGTTACGAGAATGATTTTCATTGAGGTGCAGGCGGGATTTGCACCCGCGAGTAGCGGTTTTGCAGACCGCCGTGTTAACTACTTCACCACTGCACCATTCAAAATACACGTGCAATATTAATACGGCCGTATTAATATTGCGACAACACTTGTGATCAGATTTATAATGTTCTCCTCGTCTTCTGCTCCTCGTATATCTCCAATATATCACCCTCTTTAATTTCTCCGAATGGTTGGCCGGGAACCAATTCCAATTTAATTCCAGCTTCCAATCCATCTTTTACTTCTGCGAGATCTTCCTTGTTGTGCTGAAGTTGACTAAGACGACCGAAACAAATGACTGAACCGTTTCTGATAACTTCTACCAAAGAACCCCTGACAACTTTACCGGAAAGAACCCGTCCGCCGACGACCTGAAACCTGGGATCTTTTTTGAATGTAGCAAGAACCTTGAGTTTTCCAAGCGAAATCTTGGTAACGACAGGACCCAAAAGTTCGGCCATCTGTTCCCTTACATATTCAACAAGCTCGTAAATTACATCAAACGTAGAAATCTTCACATTTTCCCTATCGGCAAGTTTTTTGGCGGATTCATCCACTGTAACCCTAAAACCTATTACCTGACCATGTCCGGCAATGGCCGTTTTGACATCTGCCTCATTGATGTTGCCAATATCGTGTCCGATAACCCGATATCCGACATCTTCGGATTTTATAGCCCTAAGAACAGAGTCAATGGCTTCAAGAGAACTGGTGACATCGGATTTAAAAACGATGTTCAGCATAGATTTGTTTTCCGGAGTTTCTTGGGCGCTTGAAAAAAATGACAGGAGCGGAGCGAAATTCACGTTGTCTTCGGCAATCTTAACAACTTCGTCTTTTGTTTCAGCGGAAATAAACTCAATACCGATATTTGGGGGCTTTGACCAGCCGATTATTCGGACCGGCTGGGATGGCTTTGCCTGAAGAATCGGCTTACCCGTAAAATCTTCCATGGCTTTTATTTTTCCAATCACTGTCCCGGCAACAAGCCAATCCCCAATCTTTAGTATCCCTTTATAAACTAGGGCTGTGGCAACATGCCCAACTCTCTTATCAAGATTTGATTCAATTATGAGTCCTTGGGCAGGGGAGATTAGATCCTCCTGAAGATCCTCAAGATCAGCAACCAAATGTATCATTTCAAGCAATTCATTTATTCCCTTGCCCTGTTTGGCCGATATCTCGACCACGGGCACCGTGCCTCCCCAGTCTTCAACCAAAACTTCTTCAGCGGCTAAATCTTGTTTAACTTTCTGGGTATTTGCGCCTTCTTTATCAATTTTATTTATGGCAACGATGAACGGTATTTTTTCACTCTTGATTATCTTTATGGCTTCCTGGGTTTGCGGTTTTACGCTCTCATCAGCGGCAACAACCAAAATAGCAATGTCGGCAACCTTGGCTCCACGGGAACGGATGGCGGAGAAAGCCTCATGTCCGGGAGTATCCAGAAAGGTGATTTTTCGATTTATTGAAAAATCATCTCTTCGAGCCTGAGCCGATTCGGTCTGAGCCTCACGGTCGAAGACCTCAGAGCCGAAGGCCCGAACATCGTGAGGGATCCCTCGATTCTCTCGGGATTTCGATTCCGATGGAATCTCAACCTGATATGCGCCGATGTGCTGGGTAATGCCCCCTGATTCTTTCTCGGCAACACTTGATTTTCTGATGGTGTCCAAAAGCTTGGTCTTGCCGTGATCAACATGACCCAAAACGACCACTACGGGTGGCCGCATTTGTTTGACCTTGTTTTTATCATTATCTGCCATGCGGAGAGAGTGGGAGTCGAACCCACAAACCGCTTTTTACACGGTTACGGTTTAGCAAACCGCTGGCTTACCATTCGCCGCACCTCTCCTCAACGCAACTCTTACTAAATTCAACTGATTTTACCACATTTTTCAGCCCCTAGCAACGACGAGAGCCCTTATTTTACCGGCTCCTTTGGCCGCCAGTGCTTTGGCACATTCGTTCAATGTAGCGCCGGTGGTGCACAGATCATCAATCAGAACAATATTTCTTCCTTTAAGATTTTCTGAACAATCAAAAGAATCTTTTACATTTACAAGCCTGGTTTCTTTGTCTTTTATCTCCGCCTGGGGTTCTGTATTTTTGTTTCTTATTAAAATATCCCGTCTTGTCTCAAGGTTGTATATATGGGCGATATTGTCTGCCAAAATTTCCGACTGATTGAAGCCTCTCCAGTTAAGGCGTTTTTTGTGAAGTGGAACCGGAATTAATACGGGGTTGTTGCGAAATACATTGAGATTGTGAGCGGAAATTAAATCAATATAAATCCTGACAAGCTCAACCAAGGGCTCGGCCATGTCTTTTACAAAACCATACTTGAAGATCTTGATTGCTTTTTCTATGTTTTTACCGCCATAACCGGCAACAGAGAAAAGGTGAACTTGCCCGACAATTTCCGAATCATTTTTTATTTTCACTCCGGCCAGACAGGAATTGCAAAAATAAGACTCAAAAACTCCGCAATCAATACAACGAATCGGGAAAACAGCATCCATTACAAATTTTAATATGTGCTGTGGGTAATTTCTGTTCATATTGCTGTTATACTAAATAATGTAGTTATGTTTAATCTTTTCAAAGAAAAAGGCAAACTGGGAATTGATATTGGCACCGCTTCAATTAAATTGGTGGAACTTCAAAAGAGGGGGCCTCGGTTTGAATTATCCAATTATGGCCTCTTTGAACTTAAGAGCGGAGTTTCCAATTCCTCGGCGACGGCCGGGAGGGGAATTTTAAAACTTCCGGACGAAGAAATAATCTGGGGAATAAGAGAAGTTATTAAAAAAGGCTCAATCAAGTCCACCGATGTTGTGTCTTCTATTCCGGCCTTTTCAACTTTCAGCACAATAATAGAAATGCCTTATCTTTCTGAACAGGATTTGGCCAAGGCTTTGCCGTTTGAGGCAAAAAAATATATCCCAATTCCCCTAAATGAGGTTATTTTAGACTGGTCTATCATAGACATTTCTAATCCAAACACAACCAACAACATTGGTTCCAAACCGGCAACCGTAGAGGTTTTCGTCGCCGCCGTCCCAAAAGATGAAACCGCTCGCTATCAAAGAATAATGAAAGGGGCCGGATTAAATCTTCGGGCATTAGAACTGGAAAACACCGCCCTTATAAGAGCTCTGCTTGGCAATGACCTTTCACCGACGGCCATCGTCAACATTGGTGGCAGAAGCACTTCAATCGTCATAATAAACAAGGGTTATGAAAGAGTCAGTCACAATTACGAAGTGGGTGGATTTGAAATAACAAAATCAATCGCCCGCTCCCTTAATGTCAGTTTGGAAAAAGCCGAGGAGTTAAAACGCAAAATTGGGTTGGAACAGTCAGATGAAAATATTGTTAACGAAGCAATGATGTCGCTGGTTGATATGATGGTTTTTGAAACAAAAAAAACTCTTTCCAATTACGAAAGCTCAAAGAATATAAAAATATCCAAAATACTTCTGGTTGGCGGTTTGGCCAATATGCCCCACTTTATGGAGTACTTCAAAAAGAAACTAAACCTCGAAATTTACGGCGCCAACGCTTTTGCCAGGATCATTTACCCCCAACAATTAAGCCCCGTCATTCAAGAACTCGCAAACGCCTTCACAATCGCCACGGGACTAGCTATGAGAGAACTGTGACAGAAATGTAAAATGTAAAATGTAAACTGAAAGCAGTATTAACGAGCTCAAACTATGTGTATAAGTTTTATCTAGTATTGAGTTATACTATAAATAAATGCCCGATCAAGGGGGGATACAATTACTTCCGGAGTCTAGGAGAAAAATAGACATAAAAACTCCCGGAGAGAACCGGTGGATTTATGCAGGAATATCTGCTCTTGTTTTGGTTGCTGTCGTTGTTTTGGGTTTGATTTTTTATCGTAGCGGTCTGGAAAATCAAATTACCGAACTTGATACCAGCTTAACCAACCTAGAAAAACAACGCGATAAAAAAGTTGAGGCCAATCTTCTTACTCTCAACAAACAGTTGTCCGTAACAACCCAGTTATTAAATGATCATATATTCTGGTCAAAAGCATTAAGCAAAATACAATCCCTAACCCAGCCTCAAGTTCAATTTTCAACTTTTTCAGCCGGAGCCCAAGACGGAAGATTTGAGATAAAGGCAATCACGACCAATTATACTGTTTTGGCCAGACAAATTGCGGCATATGTTTCGGATGACTCAATAAAAGATATTGACCTAAATGACGTAAAGACGCTCACAACCGGAAGATTGGAATTCATAATAAAAATAACTTTTGATAAAGGAAAATTCATAAAAGACAATGAACCCAAATAAGAATTACCTCGGTGCAATATTGGTTTCTTTAGCGTTAATCGGCGCCTGGGGTTGGGTTCTACCGGAATACAACAAAATTTCCGAGCTTAATATGGCTATAAACGAGAGGCGTGCGTTATATGATTCAAGGAGTGAGATAATTAAAAAGATCCACGACCTAAACATTGAGTATCAAAAAAGATCTGCCGACATAACCCGAATTTCTTCTATTCTCCCAGACAAAAAGAGTTTAGCCGAAGCCGTATCGGCTATAGAAAAAATATCAACCCAAAGCGGATTACAACTTGTCGGCACCAGCATGTCCGGCTTACCATCAAGTGTTGGAACATATAATTTAATGCCCATTGAACTTTCTTTGAGCGGTACTTATCTTGGGTTGGTAAATTTTCTGCAATCAGCCGAAAAGAATCTGCGCATTATTGACATAACATCAATTGATGCGGCATCGGGCTCAACGGAAAACACATTATTGAATTTTTCCATAAAAGGAAACGCTTATTATCTAAAATAAACACATGGCAGCGCAACAAAATCAAAATTTTCTAATGCAGATAATGATAGTCATCTTGGGATTGGCTTTAGGATATTTTTATTATTCAGGTTTTGTGGTTCCAACGGTAGAACCGGTACTGCCCCCACCGATAGCGGCAAGCGACGACTTGAAATCGTTTGAAGGTTTTCAAATAGATTTTAGCATTCTTGCTAATAATAAATTTAAAGCCCTCCAAATATTCGGGGAATCGCCCGTCAACCCAGGAACCACCGGAAAAAACGATCTATTCGCCCCAATTTAAATAGCCGATAGCGAATAGCCAATAGCGAATAGAAAAACTAGTCGCTAGTCGCTAGTCGCTAGTCGCTAGTCGCTGAAAGATGGCCATTAAAATACCCCGAACACTCCTAGACGACCTTATTCGTCAGAATATTATTTCTCAAGATGAACTGAACCAGGTAATCCAACAGGCTCAAAAAGAAGAAAAAGATATAGAGCGAATCTTGATTGAGAGGGGAACAATCTCTGATCAGGAACTCCTTAAATTAAAATCGGCCCTTTACAGACTGCCGATAGTAGACCTTGAGGGGGTTGGGGTAGATCGGTCAGTTTTAAAAGAGGTCTCGGAGGATGTTATTAATTTTTATCATTCAGTTCCTTTTTCTAAAGAAAATGGTGTTTTGCGAGTCGGTGTTTTAGATCCGGAAGATATCGGAGCGCTTGAGGCTTTAAAATTTATCGGAGAAGACAGGGGCATCACTGTTGAAAAATATGTAATTAGTTACCGAGACTTTGATAATCTTGTTAAAAGCTACAATACCTTAACCGGCGAAGTTGGAGAAGCGTTAGAGTCCCTTTCTGAAGAACTTGACGAAAAAAAGGGACCGATCAAATCGTTGGAGGAAATAACCGCCGAAGCTCCGATAACCCGTATTGTTGCCGTTATTGTAAAACATGCCGTAGAATTAAGGGCTTCGGATATTCACATAGAACCGTTTGAAGACAGAATAAGAACTCGTTTTAGAGTAGACGGTGTTTTGGCCACATCTCTAACTCTTCCCAAGAATCTGCAGTCCGCGGTTGTTACAAGAATAAAAATTCTCACCGACCTGAAAATAGACGAGACCAGACTAGCTCAAGATGGACGATTCTCAACAAAGATTAGCGGCAGAAAAGTAGACTTCCGTGTTTCCACTTTTCCGACAAAAAACGGAGAAAAGGTGGTAATGCGTATCTTGGATCCTTTAACCAACAAGATAGATTTGCCGGAATTGGGACTTGTTGGAAGATCGGCTGAAATTATAGAGAAAGCTCTGGCTAAGCCCTTTGGAAGCATTTTGATAACCGGTCCCACCGGTTCGGGTAAGTCAACAACTCTGGCTGGAATGTTAAAAATGGTAAACAGCGAGGACGTAAATATCGTCACCCTGGAAGACCCAATAGAATATTTTGTAGACGGAGTTAACCAATCTCAAATTCACGAAGAAATTGGATATACATTTGCAAGTGGTTTACGGCACATTTTAAGACAAGACCCGGATATTATAATGGTTGGTGAAATTAGAGACAGAGAAACCGCTGCTCTCGCCACCCAAGCCGCTCTAACTGGACACATTGTGCTTTCAACCTTACATACTAATGACGCCGCGGGCGTAATTCCACGTCTTATAGATATGGGTGTTGAAAATTATTTGATACCTTCAACCCTTAATGTCGCGGCGGCTCAAAGATTGTTAAGACGGCTCTGTCCGGATTGTAAAGTTCAAGCAAAAGCTAATACGGCTGAAGAAAAAATGATAAACAATTCTATTCTTGAAATGCCGGAAGAATATCAAAAAGAACTTCTGTCAAAAAACGGTTATGATATTTTCAAACCAAACAAAGAAAATCCTTGCAAAAAATGCGGCGGGAAGGCGTTTAAGGGCCGAATAGGTATATTTGAAATGATGGAAATGACCGATGAATTAGAAAAGATAATTTTGGGAACCATAAGCGAGGCGGCGATGCGCCAAGAGGCGAAACGCCAGGGGATGATAACCATGTTCCAAGATGGAATTTTGAAAGTGCTTCAAGGGATAGTATCATTAGAAGAACTGCTTGAGGTCGCATCAGCCGGCGATTCGGCATAATGTTTAAATTTTTAAATATTTAAATATAAAAATGGAACCAAAACAATATTTAGAAGAATTACTTTTATTAACCGCTCAACAAGGGGCGACCGACCTTCATATTTCTCCCGGGCATTATCCCGTCATAAGAATAGACGGGAGATTGGTAATGCTTAGCAACTACAGCATCCTTGATACTCAAACGGCAGAAACCTTGGTTTTCGCTCTTCTTGGAGAAGAAAGAAAAAACAGATTTTTATCCGAAAAGGAGCTTGATTTTTCTTTTGAAATTCCGGGAAAAAACAGATTCCGAGTAGATGCCTATCAAACCAAAGGCGGTCTTGCCGCCTCCCTGCGGCTGATACCCAATAAAATAATGACGGTCGAAGAGTTGAATCTGCCTCCGATAGTCAAGATATTCTCCAAACTTTCCCAAGGTTTCGTACTTGTGGTCGGGCCGAACGGACATGGGAAATCCACAACTCTGGCTTCAATAGTAAATTTGATAAACAAAGAACGAGCCGAAAAAATAATTACCATAGAAGACCCGATTGAGTACATATTTTCTCCGGATAAAAGCGTTGTTGACCAGAGAGAAGTTTACCAAGATACCTTTTCTTTTCATAAAGCGCTAAGATCAACTTTCAGACAAAACGTAAATGTTATTATGGTTGGGGAGATGAGAGACTATGAAACAATGAGCGCTGCGGTTACGGCGGCGGAAACGGGCCATCTCGTTTTTGCATCCCTGCACACCAACAGCGCTTCCCAGACGGTTGAAAGAATCTTAAACAGCTTTCCACCCAACCAGGAATCTCAAATAAGAAACCAGTTGGCTAATACAATCTCCGGGGTCATCTCTCAAAGGCTAATTCCAAGAATAAAGGGTGGGCTTATCCCGGCAGTCGAGGTGATGATAGCCACGCCGGCCATAAGAACTCTTATCCGCGATAACCGCCCCAGACAAATGGATATGGTTATAGAAACCAGTCAAGATATAGGAATGATAAGCTTGGACAGATCTTTGGCTAACCTTGTTAGAAGAAAGGAGATAAGTTGGGAAAGAGCGGAATTCTATTCACAAAATCCGAGTGAACTAAAAAATCTTGTCTAAATTAAACTGAAATGAATCCCGTACGAAGTAGCCCTAACGGGTTTAAATAAATATGACTATCAATAAAACAATAATAATTAGCGCATGGCGGATGAAGTTTGACCTCACACGCTTTGCGCTACTTCGTACGGGATGAATTTTAAATATAAAATCCGAACTCAAACAGGAGAAATGCTTGAAGGAGCAGTAGAAGCTCCGGACGAAAACACTGCTGTTACAACTCTGCAGTTAAAAGGTTATACGATTCTATCCCTTAACCCGACTGATACCGGAGTTTTAACCTCTGACGTATCAAAATATTTCTCTAAAACGTCTAATAAAGATGTGGTTCTGTTCACCAGACAATTATCCACGCTAATAGACGCGGATATGCCCTTGGCCGAGGGGTTAAGAACGCTGGCCAAGCAAGTTGAAAAGACGATATTCAAAAAGGTCCTCACCGAAGTATCCGAGGCGGTGGAGAGCGGACAATCTTTGTCCAACGCTTTGGCGGCTCACCCCGAACTTTTCGGATCTTTTTACATTAAGCTCGTCCAGTCCGGAGAAGTCTCGGGAAAACTTCACGAATCCCTGCTATATCTGGCCGATTACCTGGAAAGAAGCCAGTCCATTAACTCTAAGATAAAAGGCGCCTTGGCCTATCCGGCATTCGTTGTGTTCGCCTTAATACTGGTAACAGCGATAATGGTCGTCTATGTGCTTCCGCAGTTGTTGACCATATTCAAAGACATAGGCGACGTTCAACTTCCCATAACCACCAGGATGCTTATATGGGTCACGTCCTTTGTTAACCAGTATCTTCTTTTCCTCGTTGTGTTTTGGGTCGGCTTAATCGTCGGGATCTGGAGATATATCGGAACTCCTTCGGGAAGAGCGTGGCTGGACAATCTTAAGATCACCATGCCATCTCTTGGCTCGGTTGTCCGAAGCTTATATCTTGCCCGCATATCCGAAAGCTTATCTACTCTTATCAAGTCGGGCATACCCATCCTTGACGCCCTGCGTATCACTTCCGACCTGGTCGGGAACATAAATTACCAAAAAATACTTCTCGATGCCGAGGAGAACGTCAGGGGAGGGGGTACCATATCCGAATCATTCTCCAAATATACCGAGATCCCGCCTCTGGTCACCTCTATGGTGGCCATAGGCGAGAAAACGGGTAAACTTGACTTTATGCTTGCTCATATCTCCCGATACTATAAATCGGAATCGGAGAACGCCATTGGAAGTATTTCCCAGCTTATTGAACCGATCTTGGTCCTGGTCCTTGGCGTAGCCGTCGCAATTCTGGTATCAGCCATTTTGTTACCGATTTATAACTTAGTTGGGGTCAGTTAGTTGACTAATGTAATGTTGATAACTTAAATTTAATAAGTGTAGTATAATTAAAACTATGAATCCCGAACGAAGTAGCCTTAACAGGTTAAACGAGCGGGATGTCATCTAATTAATATAGCTGTTATGCGCAGATAGTGGTCGTTCCATAACTGCACAGCAGCTACTTCGTACGGGATGAATAAAAAACAAAAACTTCAAAAAGGTTTCACCTTGGTCGAGCTTTTGGTCGTAATAGCAATCATCGGTATTCTTGCCTCTCTCCTCTTGCTTCAGTTGGGAATAGCCAGACAAAGAGCCAGGGACGCCAAGAGAATTGCCGATGTAAACCAGGTCCGAACTGCATCGGAGTTGTACTTTGATGATGCCGGGACATATCCCCAGCAGGCAACATATGCCGGACTAGCCGCTCTTTTAGTTCCTAAATATTTGACTCAATTGCCAAATGACCCGCTAAATGTTGCTCCCCATACTTATAACTACGCCTACAATGGCGGCAATAGGTATATGATTTGGGCAGAACTTGAGCAAGCCTCCCAAGCGCTAAAAAGCGATGCGGATATTAACTCTTCTGTCGGTTGGACCGGACAAGGTCGAGATGGAGCAGACGCAAACGGTGTTAACTGTACAACGGGAGCGGTAATAGATTGTGTATACGATCAGGGCCAAAACTAAACTCCTTAATTATTAAAAACAAAATCCGCTTTTATGGCGGATTTTGTTTTTAATCTGATATAATTAATTATCTGACAAAGCTATGACATATTTGTTCATAATTTTAATTGGGTTATGTGTCGGTAGTTTTCTAAATGTTGTAATTTTTAGACTTGACAAAAAGGATGGGATTTTTTGGGGCAGATCAGAGTGTACCCACTGCAACCATAATTTGAAGTGGTATGACCTGATTCCAGTTTTAAGTTTTTTAACACTTAAAGCAAAGTGCCGCTACTGCAAACACAAAATATCTTTCACCTATCCTTTTGTGGAAATTGTGGCTGCCCTTTCTTTTTTCGCTTATTTCTATTTCAGAAATAATTACCAATTTTCAGCCATTTTTGACCTTTTCATAATATCCGGACTGATAATCATAATTTTTTCAGACCTGACTGCTTTGTGGATTCCGGATAAAATAATATTTCCTCTCATAATTGTATCTTTTGTTTATGGCATTGCCGCGCCTGATTTTTTGAATCGTCTTCTGGTTGCTTTGGCCATCAGTTCCATATTTGCTATAATATATTTAGCGTCTAGAGGACAATGGATGGGATTTGGGGACGTAAAGCTTGTATTCCTGATGGGACTGTTGCTCGGTTATCCGTTAGGAATATTGGCGGTATTACTTTCTGTTTGGGCAGCGGCGTTGGTCGGTATAGCCCTTATCACAGTAAAAAAGGCAACCCTTAAAACCGCTCTGCCTCTCGGAACCTTCCTGGCCTCAAGCTCAATATTGTTTATAATACTATCAGACCTGCTACCTAATATTCTTTCTACTGCAATCTTTAAATTTTGGCCATAAGATTGTTGAAATTTCCTCTGAATAGTATCAACTATTCATCAAAAATTTCAACAACTTCTGTCTCAAAATTTAAAAATTTCGTAACGAAAAATATTAGGCAACAGGTCTGCCCAAAATGAGCTACAAAAAATCGTTCAAACATCTTTTTAAGAAACGCTACCTGATCGAAATCGTCTCGATAGTTGTTTTACTGATACTTGCTTCGGCCTTTAAGGTCTCCGTCGACCAACTGAAAGACGAGACCGAGAACAATAACGGTCTGGCGACATTAGCGATCAACTTCGAGACCGAGAACAGGTTGTTCGAAGGGGAGGTCTATGACGGCATGACCGTGCTGGACGCCCTGAACATTGCCATGGGCGTCGGCAAGATAAAACTCAACTATGTCCTGGACGACGAGAACCAAACCTGGTTCATGGAAATAGACGGGCACATCAACGGCCTGGTAAATAAGCATTTCACTTTTTACATCAATGAAAAGCTTGCGGATTCCAGGGACATGAATAGAACAAAACTAAAACCGGGGGATAGTGTCGTAATTAAATATGAGTAAAGGTTTTACTCTTGTCGAAGTTGCCGTAGTGGCCACCATTACCGGCATCATAGCCACTTTTATGATTGTTAATTTCCAAAGAAGCAGGGTTGACTTGACCCTGACAACGAACGAATTTATCGGGGTCCTGCGGGTAGCCCAGACAAAAGCCCAATCCAGCGCCAGACACGATACCGGTAGCGGTCTCAAAATACGATGTGGGTATGGTGTCCGCTATATAAATGCGACGTCTTATACAACTTATGTCGGCCCTGATGCCTCTTCGGTTGTCTGCTCGACGCTTAATAAAAACTTTGATGCCGCAGACTTTGTAATAACAACAAAGGTTTTTACGGATGCTAAGATAGAGTTTAAATCTTCTTTTAATGACATATTTTTTGAACCGCCAGATCCAAAGACATATCTTAACAACGATTCAACTCTGACACTTCCGCCTCAAGCGATTACTATCGGAAAAATAGGCGGGACTTGTCCGGCCGATTGCAAAACAATAAATGTATATACTTCCGGAAGAATTGAATAGTAAATTTACCAAAAACCACTCAAATGGATTTACATTGGTTGAAGCCCTTGTGACTTTGGTCGTCCTTTCAATAGCCCTTGGACCATCCTTAATTCTAACCAACAATATAAGCAGTACGGCTTCAGTTGTTAGAAATAATCTTATCGCCGCCAATCTTGCTCAAGAGGGGGTAGAAGTGATTAGGGGAATGAGAGATACCAATTGGTTTAACGGAATCGCTTTTGACACAGGACTCACAGATGGCACATACCGAGTTGAATGGAATTCCAGCGCTCTTATTTCGTTAGGGGCTAATCCACCCATTAAAGAAGGTTCCGGGCTTTATAATTACTCAAGCGGGAACGATACGGTTTTCCGAAGAACAATTTCTATTTTAAAAGTTAATGCGGGGGAATTACGTATAATAAGCAATGTCACATGGCAGGAACGAGGAGCCAGAGATAGAAACGCTCTTGTTGAGTCCCATCTTTTTAATTGGAGGTGACAAAAAATAAATGTTTAAATATTCAAATATTAAAAAATCTCAATCCGGGTTCACAATAATGGAAGTTTTGGTAACTTCGGCCGTCTTTTCCATTATTGCGTTGACGGTCGCCTCAATATTTGTCCAAACATTAGCGTTACAAAGAAGAGCTTCGGCGGCACAAAAAATACAAGATAATGCTCTGTTTGTTTTAGAAAGCATGTCCAGAGATATAAGAGTAAGTCTGGTTGCCGATCAAGAATCTCCAGATTGCACCGCCACGACGTTAACAATAAACCATCCAACGAAAGGGGATGTAATTTTCAGATTAAACAACGGCGCCATAGAAAAGAGCCAAGCAGGAGGATCTTATGTAGCTATAAGTGGGTCGGATGTTCGGTTTGCCAGATTTAATTTTTGTATAACCGGTTCATTGTCAAGCGACAACCTAACTCCTCGTATCGCGATTTTAACAACCGTAGAAAACGTTTCCGGGCGAGAAACCCTTAAGGTTAATCTTCAAACAACAGTTTCATCTAGAGATGTGGGTATTGAATTTCAAAGTCCTTAATATGCATAAAAACAAACAAAATGGTTCAGTGTTGATTTTTTCGGTCCTGATGCTGGGAGTGATATTGACTATAACCCTGACTTTGGCGAACACCCTTCTTCCGCGCTTGAGGTCAGCGACCGATTCTCTTAGCTCCGTGGCTGCTCTTTACGCGGCCGACAGCGCTGTGGAATGGTGTTTGTATACTCAAAGAGAAAAGTCGCCCTCGGTTCCCCAGCCGATAATGTCAAATGGAGCAACCTATACCATAACCTTTGGTATTGCACCAGCAACGTGCGCGCCCGCTGAAAATCCTCTAAATCACACCATTACCGGAACATACCGGGGAGTCACCAGGTCTTTTAAAATAGAGGAGTAGGGCTTTACCCCCACATTCAGGCATTGAGTGTGGGGGTTTAATTTTAGCCAAACTTTGATATACTTTGGTCATCTTTATACCCTTAAAATGACCAAGGAAGAAGCTAAAAAAAGGATTGAGAAACTGCGTCAATCAATAAATCACCATCGTTATCTCTACCACGTTCTTAATAAACAAGAGATATCCGAAGAAGCCCTAGATTCTTTAAAAAAAGAGTTGTTTGACTTGGAATTAGAATTTCCGGAACTGATTACTCCTGATTCACCAACCCAAAGAGTCGGTGGCAAACCATTAAAAGGCTTTGCTAAAGTAACGCATCCCAGCCGAATGGTCTCACTCAACGATGCCTTTGACTATCAGGATTTGTTGGCCTGGCAAAAACGGCTAAACAATTTTCTTGATCGGTCTTATGGTGGATATTTTTATGCGGATTTAAAAATGGATGGTTTAGCAATAGAGCTCCGTTATGAAGACGGGATTTTAGTTCAAGCATCAACTCGCGGAAATGGACTAATCGGAGAAAATGTCACTCAAAATATCCGCACCGTTGAGGCGGTGCCGCTTCAATTAAAGTCTGGCGGCAAACCTGTACCAAAAGAGCTTCTAGTCAGAGGGGAGGTATTTATCACCAAAAAAGAATTTGCCCGTATTAATAAGGAGCAGAATAAAAAAAATGAAAAGCTCTATGCCAATCCAAGAAATTTCGCCGCTGGTACTATCCGCCAACTGGATTCAAGCATTACTGCCGGACGTAAACTTTCTTTTTATGCCTATAGTGTTGTCGACACTGATGGCGCTTACGGTAGTTATTTCAAAACCCATGACGCTGAATATAGAGCCTTGAATGAATGGGGGATAGGCACTAATCCGCATGGCCGTATTGCCAAAACAACTGATGATATTCTCGCTTTCCACAATGAATGGGAAAAAAAGCGCGACACTCTTGATTATGAATTTGACGGAGTGGTAATATCTGTAAACGACAACGAAACCTATCATCGGGTTGGCATAGTCGGGAAATCTCCCCGCGGAGCCATTGCCTTTAAGTTCTCTCCAAAATCAGCCCAGACAATTGTGGAAGACGTCCAAATCCAAGTCGGACGCACCGGCGCCCTCACCCCCGTCGCGCATCTACGACCTGTTCAAATCGGCGGTACAACCGTAAGCCGGGCAACATTGCACAACATGGATGAAATTGAACGTCTTGGGGTAAAAATTGGAGACACAGTCGTCGTTGGGCGCGCCGGTGATGTTATTCCTGATATTCTCCAGGTTTTAAAGGAGCTTAGAACCGGCAAAGAAAAAAAATTTCGCCTCCCCGCGAAATGTCCAATTTGCGGCACACTCATCAAGAAAGACCCCAAGCAAGTCGCATCTTATTGTCCAAACCTTGATTGCCCGGCTCGCCAGCGTGAAACCATCTATCATTTTGTATCCCGCAACGCTATGAATATTGACGGTGTCGGTCCCAAAATTATTGACGCTCTTATGGATGCCGGTCTTGTTCAAGATTATGCCGATCTATTCTTCCTAAAAGAGAGCGATCTTCAGAATTTGGATCGTTTTGCCGAAATTTCCAGCCGTAATGTCATCAAAGCAATCTCTCAAAGAAAAGAGGTTCCCCTTTCAAAATTCATCTACGCTTTGGGTATCGTTCATGTAGGAGAGGAAACGGCTCGCATCATAGCTCAACATTTCCACACAATAGAAAAAACTTTTCAAGCAACAGAGGAAGAGCTTACCGCAATTGAGAGCGTCGGGCCGGTGGTAGCGCACAGCATTACCGAATGGTTCAAACGGCCGTATCACAAGAATCTTCTCAATAAATTCAATAAAGCCGGCCTGAAAATACTTAAAGAAAAATCTCCTGCAAAAGGCAGATTATCCGGTAAAACTTTTGTTATTACCGGCACCTTGGACTCAATGAGCCGGGAAGAGGCTTCGCGACGCATCCGCAACCTCGGCGGCAAAACAACATCAACTATCAGCAAAGAAACCGACTATCTAGTCGCTGGTGAAAATCCTGGCTCCAAGTACGACAACGCTCAAAAATTAAAAATAAAAATAATTGACGAAAACGATTTTCTTAAAATGTTAAGATGAAGTAAAGTCAAAGAATATGGATATAAAACATATCGCCAAACTGGCGAGGATAAAACTTGCGGAAAAAGAAGAGGGACAATTCAAAAAAGAACTTGGTTCAATTTTGAATTTTATAGACCAGCTCAACAAAGCCGATACATCAGGGATAGATCCGGCCCACCAGGTCCATTCGATTCCTCAGGATGGTGAGCCTGTCGAATCCACAACAGGGTTGTCTAATTCATTCAGAAGCGACGAATACAGAAAAGATTTCCTGCCCGTCCGGCAGGCGGGTGAAATAAATGATAAATTGAATGAAAATTTAATAAGCCAAGCACCTCATAGACAAGACCGTTTTGTTAAAGTTAAATCTGTTTTGAATAAAGATGGAAAATAAGTCCTACACAATTAAAGATATCCGTGAAGGCCTTACCAAGGGTCATTTTTCGGCTGAAGAAATATTTAAGCATTACCAAAAAAAGATAAAAAAAGAAAATAAAAATCTGAATGCTTTTCTTTCAACTTTAGACTTTAAACTTTCAACATTAAACTCGCAAGCTCCGCTTGCCGGTGTTCCCGCCGCCATCAAAGACAATATGCTGATTGATGGCACAATCTGCACCGCTGGTTCAAAAATACTGAAGAACTATATTTCCAGTTATGATGCCACGGTAATAAAAAAACTTAAGGAAGCCGGGGTGCAATTTCTGGGAAAAACCAACATGGACGAGTTCGCGATGGGAACATCAACTGAAAATTCGGCTTTCGGCCCTACAAAAAATCCTCATGACCACAAAAAAGTTCCCGGTGGTTCTTCCGGGGGTTCAGCTGCCGCGATTGCCGCCGATCTGGCAGTTTTCGCTTTAGGTTCAGATACAGGCGGTTCCATACGTCAACCAGCTTCATTTTGCGGAGTGGTTGGATTCAAGCCAAGTTATGGAAGAGTCTCCCGCCACGGCTTGATAGCGATGGCATCGTCCTTGGACCAGATCGGGCCAATTACCAAAAACGTTGAAGACGCCGCCATTGTCTTTGAAACTATTGCCGGACATGATAAATTTGACTCCACAACTTCAAATAAATTAGTTCCCGAGATTTCAAAAAAACTCAACGAAAATATTAAAGGACTAAAAATCGGGGTGCCAAAAGAATTTTTTGGGAAAGGGCTTAGTCCGGAAGTTGAAGAACGAGTCAGAGAATCAATAATCAAACTAGAAAATCTTGGATGTAATATAAAAGAAGTGTCTCTGCCAAACTTTGAATTTGGCCTTGCATCTTACTACGTCTTAGTTCCTTCGGAGGTTTCCTCAAATCTAGCTAGATTTGACGGTATAAGATACGGCCACTCGTCAGCCCAGAGCCCAGAGCCCAGAGCCCAGAGCCTGTTGGATGTCTATCAGGATTCGCGTTCAGAAGGTTTTGGACCGGAACCTAAAAGAAGAATAATTTTGGGGACATATGCCTTATCTTCAGGATATTACGATGCGTACTATCTCAAAGCTCAAAAAGTCCGCGCTCTCTTAAGGCAAGATTTTGATAAGGCGTTTGAGAAAGTAGATGCGATAGTCGGTCCGGTTTCTCCGACTACGGCTTTTAAAATAGGGGAGAAAGCATCCGACCCCTTATCTCTTTACTTGGAGGACATCTACACGGTGCCAGTAAATTTGGCCGGCCTGCCGGGAATTTCCATCCCTTGCGGGACTGGACGAGAGAGTAAAATGCCCGTAGGATTCCAAATAATCGGCAAATATTTTGACGAGGAGACCGTTCTCCGCCTGGCTTATCATCTTGAACAATCTTTAAAGTAGAACATGGATTACAACATCGTGTCATCAACAATAGCCAGTCTGTTCTCCGTATCCGAAACCAGCGTTTTTCAGTTGGCTCAATTGGCGGATAGCTTTCCTTTTTTAAAAGAGGGGCTGGGAATACTAAAATTAATAATGATCGGACTAACAGTAATCATTTTTTTGCTATTGGTATTTGTAACGACAAAACTCAACAGACTGACAGTCAAAAAAATAAATATCATAAAATCTATCCTCCCGCCGGATTCGGCCACCTCCGGTGTCAATGCCCGCTGGGCCGAGGTTCAGAAACATATCACGTCCACCAGAGAAGCCGAGTGGAAATTTGCCGTTATTGAAGCCGACAAAATAATGGATGATATTCTTAAAAATTCGTACCCCGGCGAAACAATGGGAGAGCGGCTTTTGAACATAGGCAAAGGCCAACTGGAAACGCTCGATGGATTATGGGAAGCCCATAAAATAAGAAATCGTCTGGTTCACGACTCCAATTATTTCTTAAGATACACGGAAGCAAAGAAAGCGGTCATCCTCTACGAAAGAACTCTAAAAGAATTGCATGCACTATAAACGGCTCACATCAGTGAGCCGTTTATAGTGTTGGGTGGACCTACGGGGAGTCGAACCCCGACTTCAACCATGCCATGGTCGCGTGATACCGCTTCACTATAGGCCCAATAGAACTAACGAGTATAAACTATTACCCTTTTATTAGTTCGTGTACTATGATATTATTGTAGCATGCAGATTCATAGTAATCAAACCATTTCACGCTTAAAATATTTGAGAAGAAAGGGCCATAGCATTGAGACATTAATGAGGGAGCTTTCACTCCCCAAAAGCACAGTATGGCATCATATTCATAAGATTAAATTGCCGGAAAAATATAAAAAGATATTGAGATCTAACCAGGGCGGAAGCAGGTTAAAAATGGAAAAAGACCTAATACGCGCCAAAGAAGAGGCAAAAATACTTCTCAATTCTCCTGATAAATATCTTTATGCTACGGCGGCTTCTCTGTATTGGGCCGAAGGGAGCAGGGGAAGATGTGAACTCATTAATACAGATGGGGAAATGATAAAATTATATTTAAAGATACTCAGAGATTACTTCAAAATTTCTGAGGATAGAATTCAGCCCATACTAAGAATTTTTTCAAATCACGATAAGACAGTGTGCTTAAATTATTGGTCAAGTATCACAAAAATACCAAAAAATAGATTTACTATTTTAGAAAACGATGGTGGAAATCATGGAAGAAACCACGGAATGTGCAGAATAATAGTAAGGAAAGGCGGATATACTTTGAAATTGTTTAGAGCTATAATTAGCGAGATTTGTAAATAGTTATTAATTGCCCCGGTAGCTCAAATGGAAGAGCAGTCCCGTCCTAAGGGAAAGGTTGCAGGTTCGACCCCTGCCCGGGGTACCACTTATGAAATTGCCCGAAGAAGTCAGCGAAATTATAGAAAAATTAAATGATGGCGGATACGAAGCCTACGCCGTAGGCGGATGCGTCCGTGATTTGATGTTGGACAAAAAACCGAAGGACTGGGATATAACTACAAACGCAAAACCTGAGGAAATTCAGAAGATTTTTCCCGACAATGTTTACGAAAACACATTTGGAACAGTAGCCGTAAAGACGGGTTCAGAAGACTCTACGCTAACTTTAGTAGAAATAACCCCTTATCGCATTGAAGGGAAATATACCGACAAACGCCATCCCGATGAAGTTAAATTTGCGGATAAACTTGAAGATGATTTATCTCGAAGAGATTTTACAATAAATGCAATGGCGATAGATAAAACCGGAAAAACTATTGACTTATTCAATGGACAAAAAGATTTAAAAAATAAATTAGTTAAAACGGTCGGAAATCCTGCCGACAGATTCAATGAAGATGCGTTGCGAATGTTGAGAGCCGTCCGTTTTGCAACATCGCTTGAATTCAAACTGGAAGAAACAACCTTAAAAGCTCTAAAAGAAAACTCGGAGTGGTTGGCGGCAATATCAAAAGAGAGGATAAGGGACGAATTTATAAAAATAATAGGCTCGGAAAACGCCTATCCGGGAGTTCTGCTGTTGGAAGAAACGGGGCTTTTGAAATTTGTTATTCCGGAACTGCGCGAAGGAATAGGCGTGGAACAAAATCTCCATCATATTTATACTGTCTGGGAACATTTAACCCGCGCCTTAAAATATACGGCCGAGAAAAACTATTCTCTGGAAGTCCGTTTGGCTTCTCTTTTTCACGATATCGGAAAACCGGAAACGAAAAGGGGAGAGGGCAAAAATTCCACCTTTTACGGACATGAGGTGGTGGGCGCAAGAATTGTCTCAAGAATAATGAACCGACTTAAATTTCCAAAAGAACAAGCGGAAAGCATTATTAAGCTGGTCAGGTATCATATGTTCTACTATACTCCCGAAGAAGTCACGGAATCATCGGTAAGGCGCCTTTTGGTCAGGATAGGCAAAGAAAACGTAGAAGACCTTCTGAAAGTCCGGGAGGCCGACCGCATCGGCTCTGGGCGTCCCAAAGCGGTCCCATATAAGTTAAGGCATCTTAAATACATAATAGACAAGGTCTCCGACGACCCGATATCGGCCAAAATGCTAAAAGTTGGCGGAGAAGATGTAATGAAAGAGCTGAATATCCAGCCGGGGCCCAAAATCGGCCTTATCCTGAACTCGCTTCTTGCCGAAGTTGTGGAAGACCCGTCAAAAAATGTGAAAGAGAAGCTGATGCAGAGAATCCACGACCTCGACAAAAAATCCCCGGAAAAACTCCGTGAATCGTTGAAGAAGGTGGAAGATGCGATAGAGAGAGACGAAGAGGAAAGGAGAAAAAAATATTACGTGTAATACTGGAAAAATATCATAAAATGGGGTAAGGTTTTGTGATACGGGACGTAGTGTAACGGTAACACGCCTGATTCGGGTTCAGGAGATTTTTCCGGGTTCGAATCCCGGCGTCCCGAAAGCAAAAACTTTGGGTGGTGGGTAGAAAGCCTGGTTCGAGTCTTGGTGGTTTAATTGTATTCTGATATAATTCGAGCATGGCCTCGAAAATTAAAGTTCAGTGCCACTTTTGTAATAGACAATTCCTAACCAAAACGTCTTACGTTGTTTTTAATAAGCAGCTGGGTTACCGCTCTTTTTGTTCTAAAAATTGCGAAGGAGAATATAGGAAAACCGGAAAATGGCTAATATGTAGCAATGACGGTTGCAAGAAAACATTTTATAGAATTTTATCTGGAATCTCTTCTTTTAATTACTGCTCAAGATCCTGTTCTGCTACTATAAATAACAAAAAATTCCCAAAGTGGCCTGAAAAGTACTGTAAAAAATGCGAAAAACCATTTAGGCGGGGGTCTCCATATTGTTCCGTAGAGTGTGGAAAATTGGGTAGATTTAAATATACAAAGGAGCAGATGATTGATTTAATAAAAGAATTCTCCCAGAAAAACAACCGGATTCCTGCCAAAAGAGAAGTGCTGGAAATATCAGATAAAGCGGCCAATATGTTTGGTTCTTGGAATAACACCATTTTAGCCGCCGGGCTTACTCCCAACCGTTCACACGATCACCGCATGTACAAACGATCCAAAACAAAATCATTAGATGGCCACATCTGTGATTCGATTTCTGAAGCTGTTATTGATAACTGGCTTCATAAAAATAAAATTCCTCACGAGCGAAACGCCTGCTATCCGAATACCGGGCATTTGGCGGATTGGGCCATAAATAATGGCAAAATTTTTATAGAATATTTTGGTCTTGCCAAAGATAGCCCTCGTTATGATCGAGAGATAAAACTTAAAAAGAAACTGTGCAAAAAGAACGAGATTAATTTAATTGGAATTTATCCGAAAGACTTATATCCCACAAATTGCCTGGATAAAATTTTAAATAAACTAACTTGAAAAAAGTAATAAATAAATTTTGGTTTTGGTATGAAGAGAATCTTCACCTAAATATCGGCATAGCCGCTATTCTTTTTTCCTGGCAGCTGATACATCTTCTCTGGCTGACCACAAACGTTGTCCTGCCAGGCACTTTGGATTATGGATTTTCCAACCTTGGCGCAAATTGGGAACTGCTGATAATTCTGGTTGATTACACGGAGATACCGGCGCTCATTGCCGTCTCACTGGTATACATGAATGAGTTGCGCGCGAGAAGGGATATCAAGAAAAGCGTAATGTTTCTTGTTCTGCTAAACTCTCAATGGCTTCACTTGTTCTGGATAACGGATGAATTCGTCATCAAGCAATTCAAGGACACTTCTGATATAATATTGCCGGTATGGCTGGCATGGACAGCAATAGGCATAGATTATTTGGAACTGCCAGTCATGTATGACACAATGAAGAAATTCTCTCTCTTGTGGACCCGGCGGTAATCGAAACCGCGTCCCGGCAATGCGAATGCCGTATATTGCCACTATACGACGGGCCCATTTTGATCCGATAATATTACCAAAAATGGACAAAATTTTCCAGGGACTGAACGACAAACAAACAGAGGCGGTCCGGGCCATTCAAGGCCCTGTTTTGGTTATTTCCGGTCCGGGCTCCGGCAAGACGAGATGCCTGACCCATCGAGTAGCTTATCTTATTTCGCAAGGGATAGCGCCCGAAAATATTCTATGTATAACTTTCACAAACAAGGCCAGTCAGGAAATAAAAGAGCGTGTTCAGAATTTATTGTCTGTCGAAAGCGGAAAAAATCCATCAATTTCACCTGTGGTGGGCACCTTCCATTCAATTTGCCTGAGAATACTTCGAAGAGAGATCGCTGTACTGGGCTACGGCAATAATTTTTCTATTCTTGATAGCGATGACCAGCTCGGCTTGATAAAGAGAGTTATGGCCGATTTGGAACTGGACACCAAACGATTCAACCCGCGGGCGATCCTCGGAAAAATATCACGGCTGAAAACCAACTTGATCACCCCCGCAGACTATGAACCCGAGGATTTCTTTTCAAAAATAGTCGCCAGCGCTTACGAAAAGTACCAAAAGGGACTCAAGGAAATGAATGGGCTTGATTTTGACGACCTTATTGTTCTTACGGTCAGGCTCTTCAAAGAAAATCCTCATACTCTCGCAAAATACCAAAACATTTGGCATTACATTTTGGTTGATGAATATCAGGACACCAGCCATGACCAATACCAATTTGTAAAATTATTGGCGGAAAAAAATAAGAATCTCTTCGTGATAGGGGACGATGCGCAATCGATCTATATGTTCCGAGATGCCGACATACGAAATATTCTTAACTTCCAAAAAGATTACCCCAAAGCCAAGGTCGTCATGCTTGAACAGAATTATCGTTCAACCAAAAACATCATCTCCGCCGCCCAAAACATAATTTCTAACAATCGAGCCCAGATGCCCAAGGAGCTATGGACCGACAACGACCGCGGGGAAAAAATATCGGTTCGCGAGACACTTAACGAAAAAGATGAGGCAAATCACATAATCGAAACCGTGGAAGAACTCTCCGGTCAGGGCTACAAGGTAAACGACTTTGCCGTTCTTTACCGCACACACGCCCAGTCAAGGGCCATTGAAGAAGCGCTCATTTCACGAGGTATCCCTTATCAAATAGTGGGTGGCATAAAATTCTACGAGAGAAAAGAAATAAAAGACATTTTGGCTTACCTCCGTGTCCTTGCCAATCCGTCGGATATCGTCGGTTTTGAAAGAATATACAATACACCGCCCAGAGGCATAGGTCCGGCCACTTTGCAAAAAATATTAAAAATCCATTCGGCAAACTCAGAACAGGCCGGGGAATCGAATCTAATAAAAGCGGTCGAAGCGTCGGCCAAAGAGGCCAAGGGCATCAAACAAGAGGCTGGGCTGACAGAATTGCATCATGTTCTCAAGTATTTAGACGATAAAAAAAAATCTGAACCTTTATCAAAACTTGTCAAAAGCGTTGTCCAAAAAACCAACTACGAAGACTACTTAATGACCACTTACCGAAAATCAGGGAACGACGAGACGGCTTTAGATAGAATAGAGAACATAAAAGAACTGCTGACCGTGGCTAAAAAACATGACCCCTTGAAGAACGGGGAGGGAATAAACAGATTTTTAGAAGAAATTGCCCTCCTGCAGGATGCTGATAAGCTTAAAAATGCCGATAACAAAATCGTTCTTATGACCGTCCATTCCTCAAAAGGATTAGAGTTTCCGGTAGTGTTCATAACGGGAATGGAGGAAGGTCTTTTCCCCCATTCCCGTTCGCTTCTTGATCCCAAAGAAATAGAAGAGGAAAGACGCCTTTGCTATGTCGCGGTCACCAGAGCAAAGAAAAAACTTGTCGTATCTTACGCAAAATACCGACACATCTTCGGCTCAACGGAAGCCAATCTTCCTTCAAGATTCATTGGTGAGATGCCCGGCAATGTTTTGGATGTCAAAACGTCAATGTCAGATTTTTATTCAAATGACGACAGCGAGGACAAAATAATAAATTATTAGCGTCGCAAGATTAATACGGCCGTGTTTATGTTGCACAATTTGATTTTATGATTAGGGCAAAAAAATCTTTAGGCCAGAACTTTCTTATCAACGAAGGGGTTTTAGATAAAATAGTTCAGGCCGCTGAAGTCGGCCCAGAAGACATTGTTATAGAAATAGGCCCCGGGACAGGCAATCTGACCAAAAAACTTGCTGAAAAAGCTGGCCGAGTTATTGCAATAGA
Source organism: Minisyncoccota bacterium (assembly GCA_040899895.1). GTDB lineage: Bacteria > Patescibacteriota > Minisyncoccia > 2-02-FULL-40-12 > GWA2-44-9 > JACPAB01. The sequence continues at coordinate 31,726 of JBBDZW010000047.1, read as the reverse complement.
AAAAGATCATCGCCTTATTGAATTCCTTAAAAATGAATTTTCTCCAAATTCAGCCTACGCCGGAAATGTAGAGATAGTTGAAGGTGATGTTTTGGATTTGGATATTGAAAAATTGTTTAGAAATTTGAAATTAGAAATTAGAAATTCCAATTACAAAGTAATTGGTAATATCCCATATTACATAACCTCTCATTTCCTAAGAAAAATATTCAGCAAATGGCCAACTCCAAAACTAATCGTCTTAACCGTCCAGAAAGAGGTGGCCAAAAGAATAACGGCCAAGCCGGGCGATATGAATCTTTTGGCTCTTTCCATTCAGTTGTATTCCGAGCCGGAGATAATAATGAACGTTTCCAAAAACAGTTTTCGACCTGTACCAAAAGTGGATTCCGCAATAATAAAACTGATAACCCACGACTTGCAACCAACAACAAGGGCGAGAAATGAGAAGATACTGCAGACAGCCAAGAAGGCTTTCGCCGGAAAAAGAAAGCAACTCAAAAACACTCTCCCCGAAATCAATCTCAAAACACTGGGCATCAACCCGGAAACAAGGCCGGAAGAACTGGCCATATCAGATTGGTTAAAAATTTCTTCTGTTCTATAATTATAACCATGACGGCAAGAAATTTTATTGTTATCGGTACAGGTTTTGTTGTGCTCTCTTTTTTGCTTTCTCTTTTTGTGAGTGGCTACGGCAATGATTTTACCGATGTCTTCGCTTTAACAACGGCACCTACTATTGATGTCTGTGTCGGACACGGGGGAGTGGATTGCGCAGTTTTAAAGCCAGATGCCTCGGTTACCTGCAAAGACGGAACCAAAGACGATTCATTGCCTTTTATATACGCCGTTCCTCAGTGCCAAGAAGAAATAGAACTTCTAACTCAACAACAAGCGGACTTTATGACGACAAGCGGTTGTTTTCCTCCATCAGAAATGGGGTGTATGAACAGCCAGTCCTACAATAGTGTATTAGAACGATTAAGGGCCCAGGGGTTAGAAAATTCTGAACTTGGTAAAAATGAACTAAACAAATGCGGGCAACAAATACAAGAGTTTCGGTCTTTGAATGCGGAGTTTCAGTCATGCTTGGTTGACAATAACAACCCGAACTTCAGTTTGCCCGGAAACAGATTAGTGCAACCCATATTAAAAGCTGTGTTTTGTCCTCTCTTTTACGGATACTCCACCTATAATTCTGAAACCGACACCTGTCTTTGCGATAACGGCTACTTTTTGTTCGGGGAAAGATGCGTAGAAGCAAATATGGCCTGCAAATCAAAATATGACGCTAATTACTATGCCCAAAATGGCAATTGTGTCGCCCTAAAACCACCGTCAGCCCAACCGTCTCCTCTTCCGGGAAAAACGCCGAGCTCCAGTCCGATAAAAACCCCGGATAGCGTTTTTATTTCTCCGAGTTCGAGTAGACCGACAGGATTATTTCCCGCGCCATTAATCAGTCCGACTATTTCAGCCCAAGAAACAACAGACCCACAAAAAGCGCCTCCGGTTTCTAGTGGAAATTTTGTTGTTAGTATTTTTAATAAAATTCTACTCATTATTAAAAAAATATTTTAATGCCCAAAAAAGTTGTTGCCACAATCTTAGTGTTGGTAATAATATCGGCCGCTTTTGTAGTCTCAGAGCCCGCTCACGGTTTAGATTTTAATATTATTAGAAGAGTCGTAAACGCCATCCGAGCCGTAGCCAATCTTTTAAAATCAGTGGATACCGCGAGGGTTACGTTTCCTTTTGGTGGAAAGATAACTGATACGGGCGTAGCCTGTAAAATACATTACTGGACGACTGTTCGTGGCTGTCCTCCTGTTGGTGTATGTTATGTAGGCCCCGGCATTCCAATTCCTATTACGGGAACAAAGATAGATGTAGACCGTCCCGGCATACCAGCAGACGACATTTTCACATTTCCTTTCATTTCGCAAATATACGCAAATAAAAACCAGAACAAGGTAGGGGTATGGACGCTAGGATTGGCGTTCAACAATGAATTTTTCGAAAGAGGCGTGCTTAATCCAATAAACGACGCATTGGACCAAATACCCGTCATAACAATAGGCGTCGCAGACTTTTACAACTTTAGCTTATCGTGCCCCGAAGGAGGAGTAATCTACAAAATCGGGACTAGCGATTAAGAACAAACTATCAACACTCTTATTGATATTGGAAATGTTATACTAATCATAGGGAAAATCTAATTTTTCCCGCAAAATGACTTATAAAATTAAAGTAATTTTGGGTTTTATGGCGATAATCGCCCTCTTTTCGGTTTTAACTCTAATAAACTCCTTTAGATTTGGCGGACCGAGTCTAACAAACATAAAACAATCCGCCTGGGATATTGTTGACAACGACTGGGATAAAGACGGCCTCTCAAACAAAGAAGAATCTTATTGGAATACAGACCCCAACAAACCCGACACGGATGGGGATGGTTTTTTGGATGGGGAAGAAGTGTCGTCGGGCCACGATCCGCTAAAACCCGGTCCGGACGATTTGCTAAACAACGGAAATGTAACCGAGAAATTTTCAAAACTCACACTTTCGGGATTATACGAGGGTTCACTTAAACCCAGTAATCCTGATTTTACATCTTCCGTTAACAATTTATTAGCTAATATCCTTGAAGACGCAAATAAAGATTTTCAGCAAAATATTACCGGCCTCAATTTGCCGACAATAGAATCCAGTAAAAATAATCAGGAAATTTATCTTAAATCATTTTCCGAATTGTTTAAAAGATTTACTCTGGCCTATTTTGACGAAATGAATCATTTTGAAAAAAATCTGAACATTATCGGCGATGCCGGATTTAGCGATATTGGAATGGTGGGATATTTTAATTCCAAAACATCGGAATTTCAAAGTATCTTTAACGATGCTTCCGGAATCTATGTCCCTAAAAACTGGCAGCAATCCCATTTGGGATTTTTAAAGCTCGCCGCCGAATTGATGGAAATAAATAAATCTCTGACTTTTGGGTCAAAAGATCCGATTAAGGCCGTGATTGCCCTAAACAGATTGCCTGACTATATGGATGTTTTGCCAAAACTTGCAGATACATACCTTGATATTATTAACAAACAAAAACTAAACGTAAAAGCTACCGTTTTTGAGCAATGAAAAATATTATAACAAAAAGATTATCCGTATCCGTGGGTCTAACCATCTTTTTGTTTTCCGTTCTTTTGCCTTACCTTGCCTCTCCAATACCGGCTGGGGCGGCACTGGATGCTTCCAGTATTAAAAGTGGCGCAAAATTCGCCGGCTGTGTTTCTGCTGGAAAAACAGCCCAGTGGCTCAGTGACAAAATAAATGACGGGTTAAAGGGTCTGGCAAAAAGATTTCCGAAATTAGGAGGGTTTTTAAATAAATTATCGGGTACAGGAGGGACTTTGGTTGGAGCAAATTCCGTTCCGACAAACGATGTCGTTTTTAATCCAACCTATAAAGATAAAGAAAAAGTTCAAGATGTAATCGCTCGATGCGCCGCCAGAGAAATTCTGAGCCAAATGAATGTTGATATTGTAAACATTGCCCGAACAAGTGGACGAAATGGGGGGCCGGCCTTTATACAAAACTGGAGAAGTTTTCAGACTGATGCTCAATATCGTGGAGAAGGAATATTCAGATCCATTTTATCCAATACAAAATTGTGTAACTATTTTAGCCAAAATTTAAAAAACACTTTTGATGCGAATGGTAAAGCTCTCTTGCCGACAAACACTCAAACACGCACCGGTGGTTTTGATTCGTTCCAAGTAAGCACCGGCTGTACGATGCCTTCCGGATTTAACTTAACTAACTATCAAAGCAACTTTAAAGACAACGGCGGGTGGAATGCCTGGAACCGTTTGCTTGAACCTCAAAATAATTTTTATGGGGCACTATTTAAATCTTTAGATGAAGCCTCCAAACAACGCTCTCTGGAAGAATCAACCGACATAAACCAGTCTTTGGCGAACAGAGGTCTTATTGGAAGAAGCGGAGAAAACGCAAACGATAGTTGCTTGCAAAGGGATACAAACGGCAAATGTTTGGTCTACAAGGATATTAAAACCCCCGGAACAGTAATAAGCGACGCCCTAGCGGCTACATTCCAACAGGAATTGGCGTGGGTTGCCAATGTAGATGAACTGAATGAACTAATCGCTACGGCGGTGGAAGTTTTATTTAATAGACTTGAAAACTTAAGCAACCCCAACGAAGGAGACTACATAATTCCTAATGAAAAATACGATTATGATGTTGATTTGCCAGACCCTGGCACTGGTGGCGGTGGTCGCTGTGCCGGAACAAATACGGGCCCAATCTATGAGGGGGAACTTGATGGCGCGATTGGTGCTGTTGTTACTGCTAACCCAGGAGGGATAGCCGATGAACTTAACACCGCCAATAATGGTTTTGTTTTTCTAAGCTATTTAGGCCCAGAACTAGAACGAAGAGGTTTTAATGCTACCGCCACAGTCTTGAATGGAAATGACAATCCTAACCAAGGAGATCTGATTGCGCTTCAAAGACCTAATGAACCCAACTGGGAAAGATATGACGTGATTATTAACTCAGGAGCAGGAAACGCGCCACTAAGAGATGTTGTTGGTACTGACTATGTAGGCACCATTCCGTTGAGCTGTATCACGGGCGCTGGGGGTGGAGGTGGCGGAGAAAATCCTCCTCCAGAACAAGCTTTTTAAGCGCCATAAATGATAAGGAATAACATTAAAAAACACCGAAAATATTATTTAGCAATTCTGTTTGCGGTTGTTTTGGTTTTACTGCCGACGCACGAAGCCAAAGCAATCAGTATTTTGGAATTTGGGTATAGTGCCGTACTTAATATTTTTGCCTATACCGCATTTATATTATTCTCCGTAGCCGGTAGTTTTATATCTTTTTTGGCGATTGGTTTAAATACCGTAATAAATATTCGTGTTTACCCGGATGGAGGTATAGCCGTTATAGATGAAAGCTGGAAAATAATGCGCAACTTCGCCAATATGTTTTTTATCGTCGCCCTCATCATGATGGCCTTTGCGACGATATTTAACATCTCTAAATACGATGCCAGAACGCTGTTTCCTAAATTTTTAATCGCCGCGTTACTCATTAATTTCAGCCTAGTTCTGGGGGTTTTAGTAATAGACGCCTCCCAAGTACTCTCAAACACATTTCTTACCTCAATAGGTGATATGTCCGCTCAGCTTGGTCAAGGGTTGAACCCGTCAAATTTATTGCCGGGTGCTACCTCTTCGGGGTTTGAAGCTGCTTTAACTTCCGGAGCCAATGGCACCGACCAAACAATTTCCGGCGCCTTAATTCAAATTATATTTTCTTTAATTCTTGTCCTTACATTCTTGTTTAGTCTTCTAACGGCCTTTATTTTTGCCTTAATAAGAATTCCGATATTATGGGCCCTGCTGGTTGTCTCGCCAATTGCCTGGATTTTAAGCGTCTTTCCGGCCGGCCAGGGAATGTATAAAAAATGGTGGAGCACATTTATTGGCTGGAATATGTTTCTGCCCATCTTTCTTTTCTTTCTTTATTTCGGACTTTATTTTTTAAGCAGTCAAACAGAAATAATGACGGCGATTGCCAGTCAAACCAGAAACCAAGATTTTGGAACAGGCGTTCCGAATTTTTTCCAATTATTGTTTTTCTATGTCTTAGCCGCTATTTTCCTCATCGGAGGCACCATCACGGCAATGAAAGCGGCGATGTTTTCCGGCACCGGCGTAGTCGGAGTAGCCAAATGGTCACGAGGAGTTGTCGCTCGCCGGCTCGGATTGACTGCAGCCGGAACGGCAGCACAGCAAAGACTGGAGCAGTTCAAACAAGAAGGTCTGCCGGGACGAATCGGCCAGAAGCTTTACGGCGGGGACTACGGTCTTGCGCAACAGACGGGAAGATTTGGAGAGAGATTTGGGGTCAGGGGAGCAGGCCGCGCCAATGAAAAAGCTTTCGTGGACAGAGCCGGTAAGGACTACACCGACTTTGAACGCCAATACCAAAACGGCCAACTGACAGAAGCGGATGTCTTAAGCAGGGCCAAACAATTCAACGCAACCGATCCTCGCGGGTTTGCTTACAGGAAACTGGCTGCAAAGATCGGTCAATTGGATAACGACATGTTCACTTCAACTCTGACACAGTTATCCAAAAACCCGTTGGCCGCGGAGGATTTCGCCAAAACGGCCGGTGCCTCTAAATTCTCAAAAATGAAAGGGCCAGATCTGGCGAGAATGGCTGCGGCCGAAAAAGGGGTAGACCCAAAGACGGGAATACCTTACGACTATACCTCACTCAAAAGTAGTGTTGCGGCCAGAAGAGAGATGTACAGATATGTGCAGACTGATAAAAAAGCTGCGGGGGGCTTAAGCAAAGAACAATTTGAAGCCGGTTTGGGAGTATTTGGTGGACACACTACAGCAGAAAGTAAAGCCTTTATGAAAGAAATCGCTAAAGTCAGTCCGGATTTTGTTATGGATTATAACCTTAGCAACCCGGATCTTAACAAAGAAGCAACAGAAGGATTCGAGAGAGCCCATAAAGCGCCTCCTTCAAACGAGTTCCAATTAAAGGCCCACTTGCTTGGCGGTTCCTTAAAGAGCGGGGACATAAAAGATACAGCCGGTATAAACCTTCGGGTTTGGAGAGAAGATGGCACTCCGGAAGAAAAGGAGAATGCTGCCGCCTTCAAAGAATCTTTAAAGCTATATATTGGCCGTTTAAGAGGAAAAGCTCGAACTAACTATGTAAATCGATTAGAGAAGGCGCTTCTTGATACGGATGGCGGTGATAAGAAAGTTGAAATCTTATACAGTGACATTCTAGATCCCGCATACGCAGGAAGGAGTCCAGTCCCAGGAACAATCCCTCCAGCTGCTCGAGGCGGGAAAGTGCCCTTACCTTAATTAAATAACATGGACGAAGAAATTTTAGATCAACAAGAAGATATCCCGGAAGAGTCGACCTATGCAACCCCGTACAATGTGGACCTGTTTTTGCCTAAACCAAAGAACTTCTTTACGGAGTACACTCAAAGAGTTCGCGCTTTGCCGGAACCGGTCAGGAATATTTTGATGAATCATCCTACGGCGGAGTTCATAGAAGAAAACCTGGGTCCAAGTTTTAATTTAAATTCAGAACAAAAAACAGAGGTCACGAGAATAATCAGAGACGTGCTTCTTGGCGACCTTTCCATCAACGAGATGGCCAGTAAAGTCTCCGAAAAGTTGGGGGCCGACCCCACCACCGCATATCAGATACAGAGTAAAATAATCAGTGAACTATTAGGTCCCGCAATCGAGGATATCAAAAAAACACAAAAAGATTTACCATCTCAATCTCAATATATCCCGCCGTCGCCCAAAAACCAAAATACCCCCGCCAATCCCAATAATGTTGTAGACTTAAGAAACAGAAACAATAATCAATGAGATTCCAACTGCCACAATTTATTGAGACCGAAGTGAAGATTGTCGGGCCGTTCACGCTCATGCAATTTTTATGGGTAGCCGGAGGGGTGGCTGTCCTCTTTCTTTTGTTTATGTTTACCAAGGGTTTTTTGTTTATTGCTCTGGCATTGCCCATAGCGGCAATATTCACCGCCCTGGCTTTTGTGAAAATAGACGGAGTGCCGTTGCTGGTTTATGCATCGTACGGTCTGTCCTATGCATTGAATCCCAAAAAATATATATTCAAGAAAGAAGAGCGAGATAAATTTACCATTTAGCCGTTGAGACATTTTCTGAAAATGAATAAATGAAACAATGTTTAATTCAATGGAAATTGGGAAATGGTAAATGATAAATATTTAATATGGCCACACAGTCAACAAAAAATTTAGTGGACATTGCCAACATTGTAAGCAATATTGTCGTTCTTAAGAACGGGTCTTTACGGGCGGTGATTGAGGTGTCGGCAATAAACTTTGAACTGCGTTCCGAGGGTGAGCAAATAGCCATTCTGCAGAATTTCCAGAGATTTCTCAACTCTATAGATTTTCCTTTGCAGATAGTGATTAATTCCCGAAAACTTGATATTGACGACTATTTGAAGCTCATAGAAAAATCTACTGAATCTTTAACCAGCGAATTGCTTAAAATTCAGTCTGTTGAATACACAAAGTTCATAAAAGAGCTCTCGGACCTTTCAAACATAATGTCCAAAAAGATTTATATTGTTATCCCTTTTTACGTGTTTGAATCTCCCTCAAAAATGGGAATAACCAATAGTCTGAAAAGCATATTCAAACCATCAAGCGTGGCCAAGGAACTGAACCCGGAACAGTTTGAAACATACAAGAATCAACTGCTCCAAAGGGTTGAGTTGATATATGACGGTTTGGTGGGAATAGGGTTAAAAACGAGACTGCTTGAAGAGGGTGAGTTAATGAACCTTTTTTATGGACTGTATAACCCGGGCATTAAAACAGAGTTCCAAAACCAAAATGGCTAACGAGATAAGTCCACAATTAGGGGGGGTGCAGGCAACCAAAAAATTAGACGAGCTTCTGGCGCCAGAAGCATTTAGCGTTTCCCCAAATTATTTCCAAATTGGAAGCAAGTATGCTCGGACGATATTTTTAGCAACATTTCCAAGGTATCTCCAAACCAATTGGTTTTCTCCGATATTGAACCTTGATAGAGTTTTAGACGTATCAATTTTTGTACTCCCCAAAAATACCGTCGCCGTTTTGAAACAGCTTCGGGACCAGCTGGCCAGACTTCAATCGCAGGTCATGGAAGAAACTTCCAAAGGTAAGGTCAGAGACCCGATGCTTGAGACGGCAATGCAAGACATTGAGATCTTAAGAGACAAACTTCAACAGGGGACAGACAAGTTTTTTGAACTTGGGGTTTATATCACCCTCTACGAAAACAGCCTCAAAGAACTTGATGAGACAGAAAACAAGATACGGGGCTTATTGGAGTACCAACTCGTATATCCCAAATCGGCTATCTTTAGAATGGGCGAGGGATTCGCCTCTACTCTTCCATTAAACGACGACAAGCTCAACATTCACACATCATTAAATACTGAGCCCATCTCTTCAATATTTCCTTTCGTTTCTTTTGATTTGACTTCAAATTCCGGGGTTCTTTACGGCATCAACACCCACAACAATTCTCTTGTTTTATTTGACCGATTTAATCTGGAAAACGCCAACGCAGTCGTATTCGGGAAAAGTGGCGGAGGGAAATCGTACACGGTCAAACTGGAAATATTGAGGAGCCTTATATTTGGAACCCAGGTTATTATTTTAGACCCGGAAAATGAATATAAATATCTGTCCGATACCATTGGAGGAACTTCGGTAAAAATATCCATAAATTCAGACCAGCATATAAATCCATTTGATTTGCCCGTACCCAAACCAGACGAATCGCCGGCCGATGTTTTTAAATCTCATATACTTGACCTAACTGGGCTACTTAGACTCATTCTCGGAGAACTGACGCCGGAAGAAAGCGCAATACTGGACGAAGCTCTTATTCAAACTTATGCCCTAAAAGACATTACGCCCGAAAGCGATTTTTCAAAGGCTTCACCACCTCTTTTGTCCGACCTCCAGAGTATTCTTGAAGGCCTTACTGGAGCTGAATCAATGGCGATTAGACTACGCAAATACACCCAAGGAACGTTTGCTGGATTCCTCAACAGGCCAACCAATGTTTCACTTGATAATCAAATGGTTGTATTCGGCATAAGAGATATGGAAGAAGAATTAAGACCGATAGCAATGTATCTCGTTCTAAACCATGTCTGGACAACAATGAGAAGAGTTTTAAAAAAGAGAATCTTAGCCATAGACGAGGCTTGGTTGTTGATGAAATATCCTATTGGCGCCGATTTTATTGCAAACATCGCCCGCCGAGCCAGAAAATATTATGCCGGTCTGACGACAATTTCTCAAGATGTGTCTGTATTTCTTGCCAGCGAGTCTGGAAAAAGCGTTCTCGCAAACTCTTCAATCCAAGTCCTAATGAAACAATCGCCGGCAACAATAGATGCCGCTCAGCAGACATTCAACCTGACTGATGCCGAAAAATATTACCTGCTTGAGGCCAGAGTCGGATTTGGTCTATTCTTTTTGGGACAAAACCACATTGGCATCAGAGTTGTTGCCTCTTATGCCGAAGATCAAATAATCACTTCTGACCCGAAACAACTTCTTGAAATAGAAAAAGCCAAAGAAGAGTGGGCAAAATTAAGAAGCTAACATGGCAGATGAATATGATATTCAAAATGAACTTGAGGCACAGAGAAACATAGAAAGCCAAGAGCCGCTTGCCCCGACCGAAGCGTCGGGGGAACCCTACAAAATGGGTGCCGGTTCTTATGTTCTGATACTTTTTGCTCTTTTTGTTGACATAATTGAGATAATCACAACCTACACGGGAGTGGGGGCAATAATTTCTGTACCTCTTGGATTTCTGGTAGATGTTGCTATATTCATCGGCATCGGATTGTCCAGAAACGCAAGGAAGCAGTGGAAAAGATTCGCGGTCGGATTTATAGGAGAAAACTTTCCTATTCTCGCTTCAATTATGGAATTCATTCCTTTTAGAACCTTGTCCCTTATCTGGATGTACAGAGGGATGAGTAAACCGCCTCAAGACGAAAAAGAAGAATATGAGCAGTAAATTCTTACTAATATCACTGGTGATACTGTTATCTTTAATGGCTTTTGGGGCCGGGTATTTTATAAGTCGGAATGATTTCAGCGCTCAACCGGCCAGCATAGGGAGTGACAATATTCTAAACAAGTTTAATGGCAATCAAACCTCAAAAGAAAACCTCTCTAAAGATTTTGTCGCCTTAAGCAAAGATTCGGTTTTATCCGTCACCTTGTCCAAAGAAAAAGATTCTTTGATGTATTACAACCAAAGAGACGGAAGAGCTTTTCAGGTCAACCCCTTAGACCGGCAGGAAAAAATTATATCGACCGCTCCGCTCTCAAATTTGATTGAAACTATTTGGTCTCCCAATAAAAAAGAGGTGGTGAGCGTTTTTCAGACCCAAAATGGGAAACAATTTAAATATTTCAACTATCAAACGAGAAAAACGGCTGATTTTGGAACACTGGTTAAATCCGCCGTATTTTCTCCTGATGGTTCCCGCTTGGCTTATTTTAAATCTCAAGGATTGAATAGCGCTATCTATATATCCGCCCCGGACGGAGATGCTCCCAAAAAAATATTGGATACCCGCCTGGTGGGACTAGAAATTTACTGGCCTGCCTCGCCGGCAGGCGAGCCGTCTCAGGACAGTTTGGCGTTAAAGACAAGTATCGACGGGCGGGACACTGTTTTTACTCTTTCGGTCACGGGAAATCTGGCCAAACTTATTGACGAAGACGGTCAAGTGGAACTTCTGTGGTCCTCCGACGGAAACCAGCTTCTCTATTCTGTCAAAAAAGGAAGCGGGACAGCTCTATTTGTCAGAGATTCGGCTTCCCACAAACAGAACTCCCTTGAGGTTTCAACTACTGCCTCCAAGTGTGCCTGGGGACTCGGCGGGGAATATGTAATATGCTCGGTTCCAAGATCTGGAACCGGGGGAGAGGATATATATAAGATAGGAATAGATAAGACAAAAGAGCTTCTCGCATCTCCCAAGAAAAGCCTCATCATCAATCAATTACTATTGACCGTCCTGGATGAATTTATAATCGTCCTCAATGGCATGGATGATAAACTCTACGCCCTTCGCTTGAAATAGTGTAAAAAGCTACCGTGTTAAGGGTCACCCTTAACACGGTAGCTCCCGCAGAAGTTTTTATGGAAAAGGTTTTATTACTATTTTCCTTTGAGGCTCATCTCCTATACTTTCTGTCTCAATATCAGGACACGAAGCTAATTCCAAGTGAACCATTCTTCTCTCATAGGCCGACATTGGAAGAAGCGTTTCCGCCTTTCTGCTGTTTCTCACCCTTGAAACTGCTTGTTTAGCCATATCTATCACAAAAGAAGTCCTTGAACGCCGATAGTCATTAACGTCAACGGAAATACTGGTTATTCTTTGGTTTGTATGCGCAAATGATTCATCTTTTCCGATTTTGGCAGACATAAATATTGATCTCACTAAATGCTCAAAAGCTTTCAAATTTTGTCCGTTCTTTCCTATTAGAAACCTGGCGTTGTCGGGAGTGTACATTGAAACCATCAAATTAACTTTATTATCAGGACCCAACTCCTCCCGAAGTTCCACCTGACACTCAAGGTTCATAAAACCGACTATCTTTTTTGTAGTTTCAATTATCTTTTCCTTGTTTGTTTCAATAAGGTCCATGTTGGTTATGCAGATTTAGAAGCATAAGTTTGTTCAATGATTGAAAAAACTGTTGTAGCCAGCCAATATAACAACAATCCGGCCGGCAAATTCCAACCAATAATTATTATCATAATCGGGAAAAAATACAACATTTGAGAGTTCAAGGCTTTCATTTCCGGAGCCATGCCGGGACCCTGGGTCAAAGCGGGGTTTGTTCGTGATTGGATAAATTGTAGTCCACCGGCAACAACAGCCAAAACAGGCATCTTGGAACCTATATCTATAAAACCGAAGGAAATCTGGTTTACAATTCCTGGATTTTTTACGAAACCATAAAGCATGGTCAAGCTTTCTGGTTTAAGACCCACTATAAATGCCTGGTAAAGACCTATGAGTATTGGGATTTGAATAAGGAGAGGCAAACATCCAGCCAGAGGATTAATTCCTTTTTCTTTATAAAAAGCCATCGTGGCTTCAGATTGCGCTCTGGTATCATTTTTATATTTTTCCTTGATTTCTTTTATTTTGGGGTTAAGTTGGCTAAGTTTCTTTTGGGATCTTATTGACTTGAGGGTCAAAGGCATAAAAATTAGTTTTATTATTAGTGTTAAAACCACTATTGCCAGGCCAAAGTCATTCCAAGGAAGAATGTTGTACAAAAATACGGTAATATTGAAAAGCGGTCTAAAAATTATCTCGCTGAACATATTCATCATTATGGTAAATCTATCCCTCCTTTAGAGAAGGGGTTGCATCGCAGTATCCTCAAAATTCCTCGGCCTAATCCATTGAAAAACCCGTACTTCTCAATAGCTTGCGTGGTGTATTCTGAACACGTTGGGTGATATTTACAGTTTGTGAAAAGAATAAACGGGCTTCCAATCCAAAATCTACTGGAATTATTTTTATATATATTAATAATCCTAATTGCCGCATTTTTCATTTTATTTTTTTAAAGACAACCGACAGATCTTCGGTTATCTTGTCTTTGGGTGTTTTAATAATATTTTTATTTACTATCACCACCACATCCATGGGTCTAATATTTGTAAGCCACATACGAGAAGTTTCAGACAATAATCTTCTCACCCTGTTCCGAATAACCGCTTTTTTTGAAACCTTAGAAGAAACAACAAAAGCGATCCTGGGATATCCAAAATCATTTTCTAGATATTTGACGAATAAAAAGTTACCTTTTACGGACTTGCCCCTACTAAAGACTTTTTCAAAGTCTTTCTTTTTTTTAAGCCTATTTTTTTTATTCAAAGCCATGCTGAAATATTTAAATGTTTAAATATTTTAATATTTAAACAGTCAGCCTTTTTCTTCCCTTGGCTCTTCTTCTAGCCAGAACTTTGCGGCCAGATTTAGTGTTCATCCGGCCCAAAAATCCGTGTTTTGACTTCCTTTTCTTTTTCTTCGGCCTATATGTAGTTGATTTCATAACCTTTAGTTTATTATTTTTTGCCTTCTAAGTCAATTTTAAATTTTTCAGATTAAATTTTTAACTTGTCAATATTGTCAACAGTTTTCAACCTGTTATACACAGTATATGCACGATTTTTATTTTTCATGCTTCCAATTTTATTTATAATGAAATTATGACAAACGAAGAACTCTGGAAAGCGGTCTTGGGAGAAATGGAATTATCCATATCAAGGGCCAATTTCACAACCTGGTTTAAAAATACAACCATACTCTCCCGTGATAAGAATTGTGTTTTGGTTAGTGTTCCCAACGGTTTTATAAAAGAGTGGCTTGAAAATAAATTCAACAGAAGGATCTTGGATTCAATAAGAGTCCTCACTCCTGAGATAAGAGAAGTAAAATATGCCGTAGGCCGGCCTAAAATTGAGCTTCTTAAACAAGATTTTTCAAAAATTATGTTGGATAGCGAGATGGAAGAAAAAGATGAAACATCCCGAGATTATGACATAGATAAGCAAACAAATTTAAATAAAAAATATACATTTGAGTCCTTTGTTGTCGGTTCAAACAATGAGTTAGCCCACGCAGCCTCTTTAAGAGTCACTAAAGAGCTTGGGAAACTTTACAATCCGCTATTTCTTTACGGTGGAGTTGGTTTGGGAAAAACCCATCTTCTTCAGTCAATAGGAAACAAGGTTGTGGGTGAAGGGAAAGACAAAAAGGTTTTGTATATTTCAGCAGAAAGATTAACCGCCGACATTGTGGAATCTATAGGAAATAAAACAATTGAAGATTTAAAAAATAGATACGCCAAACTAGACCTTCTTATGATAGACGATATTCAGTTCATTGCCGGAAAAATAAAAACTCAAGATATAGTTTTTTCAACTTTTAATGAGCTCTACGGCAGAAATAAACAAATATTACTGTCTTCGGATAGACCGCCACAGGCTATTCCGGCAATGGAAGAACGTTTAAAGTCCCGCTTCCAAGGTGGGATGATTGCCGATGTTGGTGCGCCTGATTTTGAAACTAGGCTGGCTATTCTCAAATTTAAGGCTTCCGAAAAAAAATCTGCCTTGGAAGAAGACGTCCTTTCATATATAGCTACGCATATTCAAAAAAATGTCAGAGAACTTGAAGGAGCATTAAACAGAGTTGTCGCATTTAGCCAAATCTATAATAGAATTCCGGACCTTAAAGAGGTCAAAAATATTTTAAATGCTTATCTAAACACGCCGTACAGAAAAACGTCTCCTCAGATAATACTTAGGGCCGTTGCCGATTTTTATAATATCTCCGCAAACGATTTAATAAAAAGGAGTCGCAAAAAAGAGGTGGTTAAGCCCAGACAAGTAGCCATGTTTCTCTTAAGGGAAGAAACTAAGCTTTCTTTTCCTGAGATAGGTCAAAAACTTGGCGGAAGAGATCACTCTACGGTTATTCATGCTTGTGAAAAAATACGCGGAGGAATTTCTGTAGATGAAGACATCAAACAAGAGTTGGTTCTCATCAAAGAACGTGTTTATAATTCTTTTGAAAAGTAGTGAACAAGTTGTCGATATTTTGGTGGATAATTTATTTTATAAAAAATTATCCCGATCTATTCCCAAGAAAGCCATAGATTATAAACAAGTACGGAGGATAATTAAAAGTAAATAAATCCAGTTAATCAGCGGATAAAAATGGGTAAATAGAAGATCTCCACGAAAACGACCTTCTTAATAATACTAATAAATTTAAAAAATAATTAATTATCATTAATAAATAAAAATATGAAAGTAGTTGTTAATCAAAAAAATTTTAAAAAAGCTTTGAGTGTTGTTGAAAAAATAGTTTCCAGAAACACCACACTCCCTATTTTAAGCAATATTTTATTTAAAACAGAAAACGGAAGATTAAGATTATCCGCAACAAATCTGGAGATAGGTATAAATTATATAATCGGAGCAAAAATTGACGACATTGGACAAGTTGCTGTTCCAGCCAAGATAATTTCTGATTTTACAGGAAATGTGACTGACGAAAAGATAACTTTAAGTGTTAAAAATAATATTTTAAACATAAACTCTGATCATTACAAAATACAAATACTTGGTTTTGATGCTAAAGATTTTCCAATCATACCTAAGATAAAAAATAAACCATTAGCAATAATTCCCGCTAAATCTTTAAAAAATTCATTAATGTCTGTTATTGATTCAGCAGCTTTATCAGAATCAAGACCGGAATTAGCTGGTATATTTGTAAGTTTTGATAATGATAGAATTATTTTTGCATCCACTGATAGTTTTAGGTTGACTGAAAAAAGCGTAGACTTTAAAAATTCATCCAAACAGGCATTTATAATTCCAAGAAACACCGTCTTAGAGCTTGCCAGGATATCCGGAGAACTTGACGGGGAAGTGGTTGTGAATTTAAGCGACAACCAGATATCTTTTTCTAATGATGATTTTGAAATGGTCTCACGCTTAATAGACGGAACTTATCCAGATTATAGAAAAGTTATACCCGACAAATTTATATCAAAGGTTTTATTAAATAAGAATGATTTAGAAAAAAATGTACGTTTAGCCGGACTATTTTCTTCAAATATATCAGATATTAAAATTCAATGCGCTGAAACAAAAACTAATATTACGGCAAAAAATTCCGATAAAGGAGAAATAGAAACCGCAGTGGCATCAACATTAAAAAACGAACCGTTTGAAATCTCTTTAAATTATCACTATATTCTTGACGGTCTTAAGATTATGGATACAAATGACGTTATTCTTGAATATACAGGGCAGGGTAGCCCGTTGGTAATGCGCCCCGGCAATAACAGAAAGGATTTGGTTTATTTGATAATGCCCCTCAGAAGCTAAAATGTTTAGAAGTATTAGCGATAAGATAGAAAAACTCAAGAAAAATTTATCTAAGTTTGAAACAGAAAATAATAGTCTGAATCACGCATTCTCTAGGTTTTTGAACGAAAGTTTTCCAGAAGGAAAAAATCTAAGCTTTGAAGTAAGTATTTTCAATAAAATAATAACTATTAAAACTTCAAGTAAAATTGTCGCCAACGAGCTTATTTTTAAAGTAAGCGACCTTTCTAGAATTTTTAAAGAAGAAAAAATAAACTCAGAACAAATAGTTATTCGCTAGTGATTTACAAGGGACGATTAAAATTATTTTGCACTGACCATTCCCAATTGTTGAACTGGATATCCTGGTTGGGATCGGAAGGGAAAGGCCCTTGGGGATCGTCCTTGTTAACGTAAAAAAGAATAGAGTGATATTCGGGCGACGAAGAACCACCCCTGTTATAAATATAATTACCATCAAGCATTGCTTTATTAGCAGAAAGAGGTGCCGGATTCTCAAATCTATCATTTGGATAAGAAGCGAGCGCTTTGGCCATGAATTCATGCCACATTGGTCCAGCAGCGCTTATGCCGGCGCCTTGCTGGGTCATTGATTCTTGCCTGTTGTTTCCTGTCCAAACGCCGGTTACGAGATTGGGCGAATATCCTATTACCCAGGCGTCGCGATTTTCTTGGGTCGTTCCTGTTTTGGCCGCTACATCACGACCAGCTATGTAGAGGGAGCTTGAATATCCAAATACGGGTGCTCTGGTTGAATTGTCTGATAGAATATTGTTTATCATTCTGGCTGTTTGCGTATCCAGAACTCTTTTGGGTTCATCCTTTTTTTCTTCCAGGATCGAGCCGTTAGCCGATTCTATTTTTTGGATAAAAGACCAGGGGTTTCTTACCCCATCAGCGGCAAAAACACCGTAAGCAGAGGTAATGTCCACTAATTTAACTTCAGCTCCACCCAAGACCAAAGAGAGGCCAAAACGCTCTCTTTCTTGGAGTGTGGTTATACCCATCTTTTCAGCTAAATCTATAGTATCGCTAATCCCGGCCAAATAAAGAGTTTTAACCGAAGGGACGTTTAACGACTGGGAAAGAGCCTGTCTCAACGTCACAGGACCCCTGTAAAGACCGTCGTAGTTTTGAGGGTGGTAACAATTTGCACCAAAACGGTCAGTTTTTTGAGAGGCATCCGGAGAACAGTTGAAATTGAACTCCGTTTTTAAATCAAACAAGGCAGTGTAATCGGTATATCCTTTTTGCAAGGCCGTGGCATAAGCGAATGGTTTGAAGGAAGATCCAGGTTGTCTCTTGGCGGTAGTCACATTGAAATTACCTTCATTTTCAATGTCAAAATAATTAGCCGAACCAACCAAGGCCAACACTTCTCCATTTTTAGGATCTATGGAAACCATGGCGGCATTTGAGGCTTTGTATTTTTCTTTATTTATCTTTGCATATTTGCCTACAACCTCTTCCGCCAATGATTGAAGATTTGCGTCCAGGGTGGTAATAACTCTGAATCCCCCGCTTTCTACAATTCCTTCGCCATATTTGGATGTCAGATATTCTTTTACCATTATGACAAAATGGGGAGCTACTAATTTTTCAGTGCTCTTTTTAAACTCCAGTTCCTGCTCTTTTGCTGTGACATACTCTTCTTCAGAAATAAGATTTAATGTTTGCATTCTTGCCAGCACAAAATCTTTTCTAGCTAAAAGCTCGGGAACATTGTTGCCGTAGGGTGAGTAATAAGACGGCGCTTTAATTAAGGCGGCAATGATAGCTGCTTCAGTATTAGTCAGTTCAAGTGCCGGTTTACCGAAGAATGTTTTGCTGGCTTCTTCTATACCATAAAGATTGGAACCGTAGGGTATTTGATTTAAATACATCCACAAAATCTGGTCTTTTGAAAACCGCCTCTCTATTTCAATTGAATAAATCAATTCTTTAATCTTTCTAGAGATGGTTCGTTCATCTCCAAGAAGCGCCTTTTTTACAAGCTGTTGAGTTATAGTAGAGCCACCCTCCGATATTTCAAGATTTTTTAGATTTCTAAAAAAAGCTCTGATAATGCCCCTCATATCTAGTCCCTTATGGTTGTAGAAATTAGAATCCTCCGTCGCTAAAGTGGCTTTTTTTACGGATTCAGGGATTTTTTCCCAAGGTATAACAGTTCTTTTTTCTTCGCCGTGAATAGAAAAGAGAAGCGTTTCTCCCGTCCGGTCATATATTTTTGTGGATTCCCCGACTTTTCTGTTGGCTATAGTTTCGGGGTCGGGAAGGGTTCTCTGAAGGTATAAAAAAAGAGAAAGGAAAATTATGGAACCAATTACAAAAAACCACAAAAAAAGCATTCCCAATGCCTTAACAAGTTGTCCTGTGTTCAGTCGTTTCCTCCAGGTCTTAGTCATTAATAATATTAAGATTGTGCCACAAAAAACGATTATTTACAAGAGTTGGTATAATATCTGTTTTGTTTGAAAAAATCGATAAAATAACTTATTATGAAAAATATGGATACTTTGCTGGAGAAGGGAGTCGAGGAAATAATAGAGAAAGAACATTTGGAAGAGAGATTAATAAAGGGAGAAAAACTCCGAGTAAAGTTGGGTATCGATCCGACCGCAAAAGACCTGCATCTGGGACATACGGTTGTATTAAGAAAGCTTAAGCAGTTTCAGGACGAGGGACACAAGGCCGTTTTTATTATTGGTGATTTTACCGCGACTATAGGCGATCCGTCCGGGAGAAGTGAATTGCGTCCAAGCTTAAGCCAGAAACAGATAAAAGAGAATATGAAAAACTACCTTTCGGAAGCAGGTAAAGTGATAGATATCAAAAAAACAGAAGTAAGATATAACTCGGAGTGGTATAAAGATAAAAAGGCAGATTTTTTAATGGAACTATCAAGTAAATTCACCGTTGCTCGGCTGCTGGAGAGAGACGACTTTCAAAAAAGATTAAAACAGGATGTCGAGATCAGCATACTCGAAATTATGTACCCCATCTTACAAGGCTATGATTCATTGGAAGTGAAAGCGGATGTGGAACTCGGAGGAACCGACCAAAAATTTAATCTTCTTATGGGGAGAAAGGTTCAGAAAAAATTTGGACAACCGGAGCAAGACATAATCACGATACCTTTAATCGAGGGTTTGGACGGCGTTAAGAAAATGAGCAAGAGCTCGGGCAATTATATCGGACTTTCTGACGAGCCGACTGATATGTTTGGAAAGGTGATGTCGGTACCAGATGGGCTGATGGTTAAATATTTCACGCTTCTTACAGATGTGTCCCAGGAAGATATTGAACTGCTCAAAAAAGACCGGCTAGACCCTTCTTTTGCGAAAATACCTCCCAAAGAATGGAAGGAGCGGCTGGCCTTTGAGCTCGTTAAAATGTATCACGGAGGAAAAGAAGCTCAAAAAGCTCAGGAAGAATGGGAAAGGGTTTTTTCAAAAGGGGAATTGCCCTCGATTATGGAAGAAGTCGTTGGCGGTAAACTAAAGGACATTGTTGAAGTTAGCGGGTCGGTAAGTTCTACTCAGGCAAAAATATTAATTGATCAGGGAGCAGTGAGTGTTAATGGAGAGGTGGTTAAGGAGTGGAGAAGAGAAGTGTCTAAGAGCGGGGATGTGGTCCAAATCGGCCCCAAAAAGTTCTTAAAAATAAAGTAAATAAATAACCCCCGTTCCGGGGGTTATTTATTATTTACCAGGATTGTTGCTGGTTGTTTTTATCAAGTTCCTCCTCCTCATCATCATCTTCTTCCTCGTCTTTCCCCTCATCCTCTTCTTCGTCTAACTCTACGTCTTCTTCTTTTAACTCTTCTCCGTTCTCGGAGTGGGGCATCGCCCACTCCTGGGGAACTCTGTCAACTGCATAATCGTGTTCGGTGAACATACGACTCGTAGTTTAAATCTCTTAAAATTAACTGATTTCCCATCGGCTATCAGCTAAAAATTAATGAGACGCTTATTAATTTAGGTCATATATCTGACCAAATATTATTATTTGCACAGCAAATTGCAATAGCCAGGGCATCCGCCGCGTCATCCGGTCTTATCTCTTCTTTTATGTTCAAAATAAGGCGCACCATTCTCTGGATCTGGTTTTTATCCGCTTTGCCGTAACTTGAAACGCCTTGCTTAACCTCTTGGGGGGTGAGTTCCCTTATTTCTAGGCCATGGTTGGCTAACGTCAGCAGTATGATGCCCCGCGCTTCGGCAACAGCCATTGCCGTCTTTTGGTTGTTGGAAAAGAACAGTTTTTCTACACCGGCCCTATTCGGTTTATGAGTGGATATTATTTTAGACAATTTTTCCGATATGGATACGTAGTCCAAAGATTTATTTTTTCCGGATGTGCTTATGATGCCATAATCAATTACGGTAAGCTTATTTTTGTCTGATTCAATAACGCCGAATCCTATTCTTGTTGTGCCCGGATCTATCCCTAAAATTATCATTTTATTTTCATAGGTCTAAAGTGTTTTTCTCCGGCATACCCAGATGACGATATCCTGTGGGGGTGACGACTCTGCCTTTTGGGGTTCTTGCCAGGAACCCTATTTGCATAAGATAGGGTTCGTAAACATCTTCAATGGTGGCTTCTTCTTCTGATATTGCGGCGGCTATTGATTTTATTCCCACCGGACCGCCGCTGAATTTTTGGGCAATGGCGAGAAGGATTTTTCTATCTGTTTCCTCAAGACCCACCTCGTCCACTTCCAGCATTTTTAAACTTTCTTTAGCAAGAACAGAGTTTATAGTTAAGACATCTTTTATTTGAGCATAGTCGCGGACGCGCTTTAAAAGTCTATTTGCCACTCTAGGCGTAAATCTTGAAGAAACTGCAATCGTTTTAATGGCACCTTCATCTATTTTGACCCTCAATAATTCAGAAGAACGGCCGATGATTTTTTCTATATCCTCATTTTTGTAAAAATCCAAGCGGAAATTTACTCCGAACCTTGACCTAAACGGAGCCGAAAGGAGCGAGATTTTAGTCGTGGCTGCTATCAAGGTAAAATGAGGAAGGTCTATTTGGAGTGTCCTGGCGGAGTTGCCCTTGCCAATAACAATATCCAGTTTAAAATTTTCCATCGCCGGATAAATAACTTCTTCAATGGTTTTATTTAGACGATGAACTTCATCTATAAACAAAACATCGCCATCGCTCAGACTGCTTAAAATAGACCCAACATCACCGGCTTTCTCCAAAGCCGTACCGGAAGTTATTCTAATATTCGCCCCCAATTCTTTAGCGATAAGATAAGCAAGAGTTGTTTTGCCAAGACCAGAAGGACCATGCAGGAGCACGTGTTCCATTGGTTCGCCTCTTTTTTTGGCAGCGCCAATTATAACCCGGAGATTATCTTTTATTTTATCTTGGCCGACATATTCAGGAAACGTCTTTGGGCGTAGAGCCTGGTCAAGCTGTGTATCCTCTGGCACAGCGGGTTTTGAAGTTAAATTTGGGCTTTTATTGGGGTTGACATTCATGATTATTTGGATTAAAATATACACCATAGTCCCGGGTATTGTCGGGACGTTTATTTAAGAAAATCAGGACCTTTTTAATCTGTAGGCAATTGGGTCGGCGTATTTACATACCGTATGATCCAACCGGGATATTATCCTAGTCAGGATAGATTGGTTCCGACTGGTCTACTCCTCGGAATTATCCTATCCCGAATTTTTATAAGTTCGGGACCTTGCCTACAGATTAAAAAGGTTCTTCTGCCGTCTGGCCTGCCTGCCGTAGGCAGGCGGATTATCCTAAAACTCTTTTTATTTCTTCTACTGATGTCGTGCCGTCTAGCAACTTCATATAAGCATCCTGAAGCATGGTTACCATTCCCTGGGCTACGGCTAAATCTTCAATATCGGATATTGCCGGACTTTTAAGGACCAATTTCTCCATCTCTTTTGTTACTGTGAAAGCCTCATATATTCCAATTCGTCCCTTGTACCCGGTCTCATTGCATTCTTTGCATTTTCCGGGGAAGAAAATTTTGAGTGATTTGTCTAGTTTTGGCAAGGTAAACCTGTCTTTTAAGGGTTCCAGCATTTTCTTCGTCTCTTCCAATGTTTCCGGTTTTATTTTCTCTTCTATTTTACAGTTCTGGCAAAGTTTTCTGACCAACCTTTGGGCTAAAGCCATATTTATTGCCGGGGCAATTATTTGGGGCTGGATACCCAGGTCAATTAAGCGGGGGATAGTACCGGCCGCATTGTTTGTATGTATTGTAGAAAGCACTAAGTGACCGGTAAGAGCCGCCTGAAGGGCGATATCAGCCGTCTCCTCATCTCTTATCTCTCCAACCAATATAATATCCGGGTCTTGTCTGACAATCGCTCTTAATCCGTTGGCGAAAGTATAGCCCTTTTTGGAATCAACCTGGGTTTGAGAGATTCCTTTTATATGATATTCAATAGGATCCTCAATTGTGATTATCTTTGTCCCGGCCGAATTAAGATCTTGGATAAACGAGTAAAGAGTGGTTGTTTTACCGGAACCAGTTGGTCCGGTGGTAAGGATAGAGCCGGTTGATTTTTCCAGCTGTTTTTTTACATCCCTCAAAAGATCTTCGCGCATACCGAGGTCTTCAAGATTGGTTTTAATGGTTCTGGGATCAAGCAACCTCATTACAATGGTTTCTCCGAATTCGCTGGGTAGCACGGAGACCCTTACTTCTATATCAATAGATTTTTCTTTTATGGTGAAACGTCCGTCTTGGGGCGTACTGTGAATATTGAGTTTCATCTTTGACAGAACTTTCACCCGACTCAGAAGTTTTGAAAAAGAATCTCTGTCTATTGTTGTGACGTCATTCAGAACACCATCTAGTCTATAGCGTATTCTTATATCCTGAATTTCTTGTTCAAAATGTATATCAGAAGCTTCCAGCATTAAGGCGCCGGCTATCATCACTTCAAGCATTTCAGTGGCAGATATTTCGGTAACTTTGTTTTTAAGGTCCGTGATATTTTTTATTTCACTCTCGTATGTTTTGAGTGCTTCCTCTCTTACTTCTATAGAACCGGTTTCAAATATTTCTAGGCCCTTTGTTGTGTTATAGCGGACAAGAATTTTATCTAATATTGCCGGGGTAGTAATAATGATATTAATTTTAAAACCCCTTTTTTCCAGTTCACCAAGCGTTTTAGATGTTTCCGGATTTTCAGGATTGATGGCGATCAGGGTCAAATTAATCCCGTTTTTCACAATAACGGCTATTTGTGATTTTCTGGCTGTTTGTTCGTCTACTAAAATAAGCGCATCGGTATCTATCGGCGCAGATTTTAGATCAGAAAATGGCAGACCAAGTTTTTGAGCCAAAGATCTTGCCTCTTCTTCCACTCTTTTTATTTGAATATCAACAAGTTTTTTGTCTAGTTCAGTTTCTTTATTCTGCAACTGGGTTGTGGACATAGATTGATTATAGCATTTACCGCCACTTCTTTTGTTAACATCTCGGAGTGGTTTCCTGACCGTGCTTTAGCCGGTCAAGGAACTCTGTTGCAATCTAACCAAAGCAACCCTTTTGTAAAGGAATTTTTGTGGATATCGGAGAGATTTGACTGTAATTCAGCTCTTTGATATAATACTCTTATCCTGATTAGTCCGCTGAGTGGCGGGCTTCTTATTTAGTTAAAAGTTAAAAATGCAAAGTGTAAAATTGCAATGTAAAATTTTAAAGTTTTGAACTGTAATTTTTCATTTTGATTTTTACATTTTAAATTAGCCATGTTTGATGTAAAACAATTCACATCGGCGATAAAACAGATTTCCGAAGAAAAAGGGATTTCTGAGGCCGAAGTTTTGGAGACAATAGAGGCTGCCATAGCCGCCGCCTATAAAAGAGATTACGGCAAAAAGGGCCAGGTCGTAAAAGCTAAAATGGATCCGGAAACGGGGAAGCTTGAGATAAGTCAAACTCATTATGTGGTTGAAGGTGTAGATGAAGAAGGTTCTATAACCGGCGAACTTCCCGTAAAAGCGATGGAAGATAGACATGAAGACGGTGAAGGGCGTGGCAGAAAAAGAAATGAGGAAATGGTTGAAACATCGGTGTCTGGAGAAATTAAAATAAAATTTAACCCGGAAAAGCATGTTCTTCTTGAAGATGCCAAAAAGAAGAATAAAAAAGCAAAGGTGGGTGATGAAATAGTGGAAAAGCTTGAACCCCATACCGAATTCGGACGCATTGCCGCCCAGACAGCCAAACAGGTTATCATTCAGAGATTAAGGGAGGCCGAGAGGCAGGCCATTTTTTCGGAGTTTAAAGAAAAAGAAGGAGATATTATCAGCGGATTGGTTCAAAGGAAAGAAGGCCCATTAGTTTTTGTTGATTTAGGAAAAACCAACGGTCTTCTGATTCTGGCCGAGCAAATGCCAGGAGACAACTACCGTATCGGCCAACGTTTCAGATTTGTTATTGCAAAGGTTGATGAGACTTCAAGGGGTCCTGTTATTCTTTTGTCTCGCGCTCATCCCAAACTAGTTTTAGGATTGTTTAGAATGGAAGTTCCAGAGATAGACAACGGTACCGTAGAGGTAAAAGCTATTGCCAGAGAGGCCGGTTCCAGGACCAAGATTGCCGTGACTTCTACAGAAGAAGGGGTTGACCCGATTGGTTCGTTGGTCGGTCAAAAAGGAGTTCGCGTCCAGACTGTTATTAACGAGCTCTCGGGAGAAAAGATAGACATTATTCTTTGGAGCGAAAAATCAAAAGAATTCATTTCCAATTCATTTTCCCCGGCGAAGGTTTTGGATGTAAAAATATTGGACGAAAACAGGCGACACGCGTTGGTGGAAGTGGCTGATGACCAATTCTCTCTGGCTATAGGCAAGCGCGGACAAAATGTAAGATTGGCGGCAAAATTGACCGGATGGAAGATAGATGTCCGTTCCCCCAAAGAAAAAGTAAGTTCTGACGAGGTGGAGGAAAAACCAGCAACAGAGCTAATTAACGAACAATAACGCAGGAGACTACTCCGAGCATGACTCATCAATTCAAAACAATGGGCCAGTTTCAAAAAGAACTTCTGGTCGAACTCGCAAAAGATGATCTTAAGGTCTATATTGAAAAGGCCGAAAATATTCTTGGCCGAGAACTCAAAATAGACGGCTTCAGGAAGGGCAAGATCTCCAAAGATCAGCTTAAAAAAAACTTAAACCCGGCCACCGTTTTAGAGACAGCTCTGGATGTGGCTGTTAGGGAGAGTCTCGCCAGTGTAATAAAAACAGAAGAGCTGGACGTGATAAATTTTACGGACCTGGAGATAAAAGAAAATACTCCGGACAAGCTGGTTTTTAAGGTTTTGCTTACCGTTTTCCCGGATATAAAAATAAAAGACATGACCGGCTTAAAGGTGAACAGAAATGATCCGGTAGTTGACGAGAAAGAGGTTGAAGATACTCTCAACACGATTAAAAACTCCAGGGCCAGCTATATTGATAAAGACACTTCGGCTGACAACGGCGACAGGGTTGAATTGGATTTTGAAATCAAAACCGATAACAGTGTTATTGAGGGAGGTGTAAGCAAAAACCACCCGCTTATTTTAGGCGAAAAACATTTCATTCCCGGATTTGAGGAAGGCCTTGTTGGTTTAAAAAAAGACGAAGAAAAATCTTTTTCTCTCGTTGCTCCCAAAGATTACTACAGAAAAGACATTGCCGGTAAAAAGCTGGATTTTAATGTTAAAATAAATAAGATTCAATCGGTAAAATTGCCGGAACTTAATGACGAATTTGCCAAAACTCTCGGTAAATTTAATAGCGTTTCTGAACTCGTCGCCAGCGTTAAGGACGGCCTATTGCAGGAAAAGAAACTAAAAGAACAGCAAAGAGTTCGGTTGGAGATATTGAATCAGATTATAAAAACATCCAGTATTGCGGTTCCGGATTTTATGCTTACAAAACAGTTGGATTCTATGATTCAGGATTTTGACAACAACCTTCACTCAAAAGGAATGGAATTGGGTCTGTATCTGGCCCACATCGGCAAGACTCAAGATGAATTAAAGCAAGATTGGAAAGAGCAAGCCGAGAATCAGGTCAAGACTTACCTGATTCTTCATAAGATAGCCAAAGACAAGGAAATTATTGCCTCGTCTGAAGAAATAGACCAGGAATTGAATGTCTTGGTTCAATCAATAATGACGCGCGGGGGAACGCTTCAAGACAATGTAGACATAGAAAGAATAAAGGAAGATATTGCTGAAAAAATAGCAAACGAAAAGACACTTATTTATTTGGAGAAAGAATGTGTGGTATAATTTGAGAGTGTTTCAGTCTCTCAAATATTCTAATTTAGCTCTGCGTTTGTCTTTGGCCTGTGTTTTTTTGTGGTTCGGAATAGACAAATTCTTGCATCCGGATTATTGGTTTAATGCTTGGGTGCCTCAGAGTGTAGCGGTATTTTGGGAGAGTATAGGTCTGAAATCAATGGACATAGTTTATGTTTCGGCCGTATTTGAAATATTGGTTGGGGTTAGCCTTATAACAAATATTTTCGTATTTTTGTTTTCCGGACTTTCCGTTGTTTTTCTTTTAAGTATTATGTTTTTCAACGGACTCAATGAGGTTTTAATTAGAGACATCGGACTGATGGGCGCATTCCTGTCTTTGATGCTCTGGCCTCGTAGTAGAAAATTTTGAAAAATATCTACCTGGACAATGCCGCGGCCACTAAGGTCCACCCGGAGGTTAAGAGGGAAGTTGAGAGGGGAATGGAACTTTACGGCAATCCTTCTTCTTACAACGATGCCGGCCGAAAGGCGGCCGGCGAACTCGCAAAAGCAAGGACGAAAGTCGCGCGTTTTTTGGGCGCTTATTCGGAAGAGATAGTTTTTACGTCTTCGGGTTCCGAAGCCAACAATCTTGCAATTCAAGGAATTGCAAGAAAATTCCAAATTCCAAATCCCAAATTACAAATAAAAACCAAAACTCAAAAACCAAAACCCCATATTATAACTACGAAAATAGAGCACCCTTCCGTACTTGAACCGATAATGTATTTGGCGGGGGAGGGATTTGATATATCATATTTGCCGGCAGACAAAGAAGGTTTCATTGACCCGGAGGAACTTAAAAAAACTTTGCGCCCGGAAACCGTTCTGGTCTCGGTTATGTACGCGAACAACGAAATCGGCACTATCGAACCCATAATAAAGATCGGAAAAATAATAAAAGAATTCAATCGAAAAATGGAAAATGGCAAATGGAAAATGGCAAAGTATGGAAAAGCCGTGCTTTTCCATACCGATGCCTGCCAGTCGGCAGGATATCTTAATATGAACGTAAATAGTATTGGCGCCGACCTCCTCACTTTTAATGGGTCAAAAATAAATGGTCCGCGAGGAACTGGAGTTTTGTATATCAGAAAAGGAACTCCGGTCTCCAGTTTTATAATGGGCGGGGGACAGGAGAGAGGGTTGCGGGCAGGAACGGAAAACCTGCCTGGAATTATGGGGCTGGCGAAAGCAGTTGAATTGATAAACCGAAAAGAAGGGAAGAGGTTGGAATTGTTAAGGGATTATTTTGTTGATGAAATAAAAGACGCAATACCCGAGGCCAGACTGAATGGTCCGAAAGGTCGGGACAGATTGCCTAATAACATAAATATTTCTATTCCTGGAATGGATAGTGAGAATCTTTTACTTGAATTGGACAAGTACGGCATATCTGCCGGAAGCGGTTCGGCCTGCACGGCCCGCTCCGTTGAGCCGTCGCACGTCTTGAAAGCCATCGGCGTCGAGAAGAAATATCTTTCCGGAGCGCTTAGGTTTTCGATGGGACGGGAAACCACTAAGACGGATTTGGGCTATGTATTAAAAATACTTCCAAAGATCGTTGCCGACCTGAAAAAGAGGTACGGAAAAAGTTGAAAATATCAGATTTTCTGGTATAATATATTCACATTGCCCTTGTAGTGAAATGGATATCACGCCACGCTTCGGACGTGGAATTCCGGGTTCGAGCCCTGGCGAGGGCATAATGGGGCTCTTTATCAACAAGGAGGTCTGGATTAATAAAACCAGTATCATATAATTGTATTATCTATGATAGGGGTTTCAAGTAAAAATAGAATACTACTCGAAAATAATCTGAGAGAGAAAGCTTTAAAATTAAGATCCCAAGGTTTTAGCTATAAGGAGATACTTCAAAAGGTACCGGTAGCAAAGTCAACAATAAGCCTTTGGTGTCGTGGCGTTAAGATGACATCAGAACAAGAGAAAAGACTTAAGGAAAAAAGCAGAAAAAGAGGGATTGAGGGAATTAAGGCCATTCAGACCATGTTCTGGAGAAAAAGATGCGAAGCTTTTTTGGAAGGAGTAGCCCTAATTAAGAAATTTGAAAAAGACCCCGAATTTTTAGCTGGTCTTATGCTGTATTGGGCCGAAGGCACAAAGAAAAGCAGTACAGCTGTGACGAACTCTGATCCCCGAGTCATCAAATTTATAGTTAAATGGTTAAAAAAATTCTTCAACATAAATTCAGAACAATTAAGCATAGAAATACATATTCATCCCGACCAGGACCAAGTAAAAATTAAAGGTTACTGGCAAAACCTTACAAGTATACCTTCTGATAATTTTAGAAAGATTTTTGTAAAAGCTCGAGGTTCTGGTTATAGAAAAAATAGATTAGAAAACGGAATAGCGAAAATTATTGTGAAAACACAAGGTAGCACATATTTGTTATTTAAAATTTTAGGTGCCATTAATGGATATCTAAATTTGACCATAGATGAGCATATAGAGCCCAAAAATTGGATGTCAGTACCCATATATGCAAAAGAAAAAATATCGAAAAAACATAATACCCGCCCCTAGCTCAATTGGTAGAGCAGGTCCCTCTTAAGGACAAGGTTTTGGGTTCGAGTCCCAGGGGGCGGACAAGTCAACCAAAAACCGCCTTCTGGCGGTTTTTAGTTTTAGAAGACAACCATTGTGAGCTGTCTTTTGACTCCGAAGTTCTTGGCTTTTTCCCTTGAATCAAGGTGAAAGTCTATTCTTGATATGAATCTGGCATTCATCGTGTCTTCAATGTGGAAGACCTCGTCTCCGAAGAGGTCTGGAAACATAACTTGAGTGCCATATCCCA
The DNA here is from genome assembly GCA_040899895.1 of Minisyncoccota bacterium. Taxonomy (GTDB): domain Bacteria; phylum Patescibacteriota; class Minisyncoccia; order 2-02-FULL-40-12; family GWA2-44-9; genus JACPAB01. The sequence continues at coordinate 2,018 of JBBDZW010000047.1, read as the reverse complement.
ACGAACGCACAAGGTCACGAGAAACGGCGATAATGTTTTTGGTTTTGTTACAGACATTATATCCAGTAGAAGTGATACAGGGAGTATCATCGGTTTGATCAACAGAAGAAGAATAAGCGGTGGCTGTCACCGTTAAGATTTTCTTAATCTCTTTTTTTTCTACTTTTTTAACTTTTGTCTGCGCTTTTTCTTTCTTCGGTGCAGGTTCTGAAATATTGATTACTTCAGGACCTTTGTGAATCTCCACAATTTGATCAACTGCCCTTGAAAGAGCGGACATATAAGTATTAGCATTGGCCGAATTGTTAGGGAACAATAGTATTGCCACAAAGACCGCTGACAAGGCTATGTTTTTATTCATTTTTTTGACCCGATTAGATTGTTTGCAGAAGGCTGGTTTGGCCTGCCTGCCGGTAGGCAGGCAACAAAAAATGGCCTATCAAGCCATCTACTACAATCTCCAGGTTGTATTATAAGTATATCAAAATGGGGTCAAAAAGTCAACCCCCAAAAGGCCACAATATTTTGAGCATTTTTACCCCTCTTTTAGCAGAAATGATCAGTAAGAAGACCCCCATGATTATAAGAAAACCGTCATAACTCCAACGGGCCGGGTCGTTATCGGTAAGGCGTATCCAAAACGCAAATTCATCAAAAGAAAGACCCAACCCAAAACCGTGAAGCAATGCAATCAGAAATTTTGCTCTGGGGCCGTAAAACACCAGTGCCAGATAACCGGAAATTGCCAAAATAAAAAAACCATATACAAAATGATGTATCCGGTAATCCTGCACTATTGGAATAGTAAGAGCTGGATTCCAATAGCTGATAAGACGGGCTACTCCAAAAGTAAGCAGGAAGGCAAAAGCTATCGGGAAAACTAAGTAAAAATAAAGACCCGGTTCGCTTTTCAGAACCTTTTCAACTATGGTGTTTTTCCGTGTGATTTTAGAGAAGATGCCTAACATCTTGAGCGGGTAAGGGGAGTCGAACCCCTCTTTTTTCCTTGGCAAGGAAATGTAAAACCGATATACTGTACCCGCGATTTAATTATTGTATTTTAGCATTTTTTTACTATTTTTCAAGATTTAAGGCATGAGATCTAAGAAAGTTTTGATATAGTTCTAGCCATTTGAGTATCCGCTCTTTTAATGCGCGGCTACTTACATAAACAGTGCAAACGCCGTAAGACAAACGTTTGCTGGGGTGTCGGCCTTTAATATACGTAGATTTAGTGAATTTATTAATTGGTATTCCAGTAGCTTTGCTCCAAAAGTTCCTTTGAACAGAATCTACTAGATCGGGGTAAAGAAGGAGCCAGCCACTTATTTTATCGGGTGAAATTTTTAATAGTTTGGTTAAAAAAAGATAAAATATCCTAATCATCTCTGGCTCACTGTTTGAGAGTCTTACTGTGGAGTACTTTTGTTGTTTTTCTCCTTCTCCCCAATACAGCATAATACCTGCTAAAAATAGGGGGTCGTTTTTATATCTCTCAAACTCTCTTATAGCTGCTTCTCTGTATTCCTCATGTTTTAATCTCCAACGTTCTCGATTTGCCTCAATCATAGCCTTGAGAGCCTTTTCGTTTGAAAGAGACACTTCTTTTGATAGGCGAAACTTTATTTCTTGGGACCAAGGCTCATTTTTAAACCATTCCGCAAGGGTACTTGTTGGAATACCAAGTTCTTGCCGGATTTTTTTATAACTAAGTCCTTGTTTACGTAATTCAACGGCTTTTTCTTTATCTTTTCTCATTTGTTGATATCTATGATTAACGTCTATTACAATATATAGCTTTATTATAACAAAGGGGTTCAGTTTTTGTGGATATAAAAGTTGATAAGTTGAATTTAGTAAGAAATTCGGTATACTAAATAGGGTTCAGTAATTGCCGCGGTAGCTCAGTGGTTAGAGCTCTGCTCTGAAGAAGCAGGAGTCGTCGGTTCGATTCCGACCCGCGGCACCACAATCTGACTTTTTTCAAATTGACCGACTTTTTGGTTGGCGGCGCAAAG
>JBBDZW010000046.1:0-11364 GCA_040899895.1 Minisyncoccota bacterium | reverse complement strand
AAAAGCATCACCGATAAAGCCGAAACAACATACGTTTCAAAAACATCGGCCGCCATGCCGGCGCAATCGCTTACATTATCCCCCACCAGATCAGCAATGACGGCGGGATTGCGCGGGTCGTCTTCGGGAATTCCGGCTTCAACTTTTCCGACCAGATCGGCGCCGACATCAGCGCCTTTGGTAAAAATGCCCCCACCTAACCGTGCAAATATGGATATCAGCGAGGCGCCGAATCCTAAACCAATGAGCGCCTTAACATCGCCAGCCCACCAGTAAAAAATCGTGATCGATAACAACGCCAAACCGACCACAAAAAACCCCGTTACGGCTCCGCCCTTGAAACCCATCGCGAAAGCGCGCTTCAAACCGTGCTTGGCCTCGTTGGCCACTCGGGCATTGGCGCGAACGGCTACCATCATTCCAATGTATCCGGCTAGAGCCGATGCAACGGCGCCGACCACAAAACCGACCGCTATCGGAAAACCGAGCGCCTTCCACATTACAAGAGCAACCGGAACACCGACCCAAAGCACCGTTTTGTTTTGGCGGCCCAGATAGGCAGAAGCGCCTTCTTGAATGGCTTTCTGAATGGCCTGCATTTTTTCGTCCCCGGGCGATTTCTTCAAAACCCCCCAAATCAAAAATGCGCCATAGATTAACGACGCAACCGACGCCAACAAGGCAAGCATTAATGTGTTCATCCCGTACGAAGTTACTGCTTCGCAGTCCGATGTTCAACCGGTTCAAGCGCAGAAGTAGCTTTGTTATTATATTTAAACTTAACTCGTTTGGCCCGTACGGGTAACTTCGTACGGGATTCATGAAAAACAAAATATCAGATTTAACTGATTAATTCAACACCGCCATTTTCGGCGGTTTTTGTGTGGTTGAGGTGACTGTTCTATTTGGATATTTGGTTTGCCAAAGACCTTACCGCTTTCTCAAGGATTTGAACTCTTTTTTGTAAATTCAAAATATCGTTTTCCTCAAACCGAGCAAGAATATCATAAACATCATCCACTTTAAACTTTAGGATTCCAACGTCCCTTTTTACTTCACCTAATTCACTCTTTACTTTATTTAAGCCACTCTTTACCTCATGTAAGTCATCAGTAGACTGCTCAAATCCTTTGGCCACCATATTGGCCAAATCTTCCAGCGTAACACCATTGTTCTTATTCTTAACCATGAGTTAATAGTATCAAACCAAATCCTAATCGCAAGTCAAAGTTTTATATCCTTAAACCTTAGGTGGCTCTATCTCTTCCGGCTTCTCCTCGGCCCCGATCTTAACTATCCCACTCACGCGGTCGGTCATAAGGCCGAGGCGTTTTTCCGAACTGTCGTATGCCGATTGGGCATTTGACAAGTGATTGCCCAATTTACGGAAATCATCAGCGAGCTTGGCGCTATCGGCCACAACCGTTTCTAGTTTCTTAATAATAGACTGCGTTTTTTGATTTATTTGGACATCCCGATACCAATGATGAATCGCGGACACGGAAAGGAAGAACGTATTGGGAGAAACGAGGATAACTTTCTTTTTTCGGGCATAGTCGGCAACATCCACATCTTTCAAATTGTTTATCATTTCATAATAAACCGTCTCCGCCGGCACGAACATCAGCGCAAAATCGGTCGTCCCTTCCGCGGGAAGTATATATTTGGAACTTATTTCATCTATTTTCTTTTTCACATCCGAATAAAAAAGTTTTCTGTAACCGTCGCGATGAATATCATTGTCGGAGTTAACCAGTTTTTGAAAATTATCCCAATTGAACTTGGAGTCAATGGGAAGCAGAACGTCATTCGGCAACTTAAGCACCGCATCCACCGCTTCCCCCGACCGGAAATAGTGCTGTATCGCATACCTGTCTTTCGGAAAATATTGGCCAAGTGACGCCTCCAAAGACATTTCGCCCCACTGCCCGCGAAGCTTGGGATTGCGGAACAAGTCCTGAAAAGAAACCACTCCCTTAACCGATTCATGCATCGTTTTGAGCCCCTCCTGAAGCTGGGTCATCCCTTGAGTAAAGTTCTGAACCTGCTGATGAACGGAAAGAGTTGCTCTCATTGCCGAGTCGCGATTTTTTTCCAGCTGGTCGTTTATAAGCTGGGAAAAGTTATCGAGCCGGGCATGTATTGCCACATAATCCTGGTCCGGCCCTTTTTTCTTGGACCTTACTAATATATAAAGATTTATCCCGAGCAAAACTAAAACCGACAAAGAGACAACAAGAAGCAGAATATAGATGGGATTTATCATGTGCGCGAGCCAGGGATCGAACCTGGGACCTCGTCATTATCAGTGACGCGTTCTACCACTGAACTACTCGCGCAATTTACCATTTATTTTACCAAAGAAAAAGCCCGTTGTAAACGGATCATTTGGGTGGTATAATGTAGCATAATTTGGGCCCGTAGCTCAGCTGGTTAGAGCGCCTCATTTGCAATGAGGAGGTCATCGGTTCGAATCCGATCGGGTCCACAAAAATCGGTTTATCAATAAAACATTAATAAATCAAGATGCCTTATCAAAATAACCTGCCCAGTTTTTAGCAAAAGACTTGTCAAAAATAAGATAGTATGGTAACATTTAGATTAATAGAATCATTGAGAATATGCTTATGGCCGACCTCCAACAGGTCAACAACTCGTTAAAGAAAAAGTTCAAAGACAGAAAACTCATTTTTGGCAGTGGTGACGCGACCGCAAAAATAGTATTCGTATGCGAGATGCCCGGAGATGACGAAGAACAGGAAGGCAAACCTCTTGCCGGACAGAGAGAGAAACTCTTGCACCAGCTCCTGAAAACCCTGGGTGTGAATAAAAAGAAAGTATATATAACCAATGTCGTAAAATATGTTCCCAGAGGCAAAATACCGGCATCCAAAGAGATCAAATCATATGTCCCGTTCCTTAAAGAAGAGTTAAAGACCATAAATCCCCAGATAGTCGTTACTCTGGGAAATATGGCCCTGAATGGCATCGGACTACGACAGCCACTTGACAATGTTCACGGCAAAACATTCAATTTTGGAAGCTATGAACTCTTGCCCACATTCCATCCGGAACACGCCCTGAAAAGTCCGGAAGTCAAGACACTTATGGACTCGGACTTCCTCAAGCTTAAGAGTCTGATTGAAACCAAGAAAAGCTAAATCTTAAAACCTCGTATACACGAGGTTTTAAGATTTTAAAGTTTTAATTTTCGAGAAACAGCTTTTTTAACCGCTTCTTTAATGTGGTGGACGCCCATTCCGAAAGCCTCAATCAACTCTTCCGCATTTCCCGATTCTCCAAACCTGTCTTGAATTCCGATGTATTCTTGTGGAACAGGGTAATTTTTAGACAATACTTCGGCTACAGCCGAACCCAATCCCCCATTGACCTGATGTTCCTCAACGCTCACAACTGCTCCTGTATTTTTCGCGGCCTGAATAATTGTTTCTTCATCAATAGGTTTTATTGTGTGACAATTTATAACCATACAGTCTATTTCCTCTTTAGCTAATTCTTCGGCTGCTATGAGCGCGTTGTATAAAAGCATACCGCAACCAATTATCGCGCAGCGCGATAATTGTCCCGAGTCGGTCGAGGGACTTACATCTCGGAATACCTCCGCCTTGCCTATCTCGAACGGAGTGTCTTTGGTGGTAAAAACAGGTGATTTTTCTCTTCCAAAACGGATATACGACGGCTGATTATTAAACGCAACTGCCACGGTCGCCTTTTGCGCCTCAATCGCATCGCAAGGAACAACTACAACCATTCGGGGCTGAACTCTCATCAAAGCTACATCTTCCAATGCTTGGTGGGTAGCGCCGTCCGGACCAACCGATATTCCGGCATGCGCTCCCGCTATCTTAACCGGAACGTTGTTTATCGAAATATTTGTCCTGATCTGCTCATTATTCCTGCCGGGGCTAAATGTAGCATAGGAAGAAATAAATGGAATTTTCCCGTAGTTGGCCATACCGGAAGCAACCAAGGCCATATTCTGTTCCGCCACACCGACTTGAATAAATCTTTCCGGAAATTTTTCGGCAAACCAATGAGAACGAGTTGATTCGGTTAAATCAGCACAAAGAACAACGACTCTTTCGTCCTTTTCTCCGGCTTCAACAAGACCCTTGCCATAACCGTCCCTAGTCGCCAGCATTTCGAGTTTTGCTTTATCTAGTAAGTTTTCGACTAACTTGGCCTCTTTGTTGATCATAAATTAAATTCTAAGCACTAAATCCTAAACCCTAAATAAGTTAAAATATTTAGGATTTAGATATTAGAGTTTAGGATTTCTGTTTAGCAGCATCTACCGCAGTCCCCGCACTTACATCCACCCTCGTGGCTGCACATGTTTTTACCGCCATCCATTCCACTCATTTTACCCATTCCCCCTCCGCAGCATCCGCAACCTCGCATACTGAAACCCATAAAACCAAGAACAACAACTACCCATGCATAGTATAGCGATTCAAATCCCCATACCGCCGTCGCTCTCCAACTCGTCCAAAAAAACAGGACACCGGCAACCCAAACTAAAGCCATTATCGCTTTCTCCGCCCAATGATATCCGCATTTACAATTTCCGTGCATAAAACACCTCCTTTCAAATAATTATTTTACTCGTGCTCGCTTACAATTTTACCTCTCAATGTTCTTAGTTGTTTTAAAGCCTCTTCGGCTTGACGTTCCGGTGGCGGAGCATCGGGATCGTTTTTTACCGTGCCCGGCGGATTTCCATGCCACAAATAATCATTCTCCATAAAACCAACGCCCTTGCCGGGAATGGTATGGGCTAAAATCAAAGTCGGCTTTTCATAAATAGCTTTTGCCTGCTCTACCGCGTCAACAAACTGTTCTATATTATGTCCGTCAACCTCCAGCATGTGCCAATTGAATGCTTCGTATTTTGCCTTTAATGATTCCAGGGGCATGATGTTCTCGGTCAGACCGTCTATCTGAATGTTGTTCCTGTCCATTATCGCGGTCAGATTGCTCAATTTGTATTTGCCGGCGAACATTATCGACTCCCAAGTCGAGCCTTCCTGTTGTTCTCCGTCGGACATAACGCAGTATGTTCTGAATTTTTTGCCGTCCATTCTGGCTGCATAAGCGTATCCCGCGGCCTGGCCCAAGCCCGAACCCAGAGGACCGGACGTGGTTTCAACTCCGGGCAAACGTTCTCTTTCGGGATGGCCCTGCAAACGTGTTCCGAATTTTCTTAATGTTTTCAATTCTTCAATTGGAAAATATCCGGCCATAGCCATCACTACATATCTTATGGGCGTAATGTGGCCATTGGAGAGTATCAGCCGGTCTCTTTCTTCCCACTCCGTGTTCTTGGGGTCGTGGTTCAGAACATGAAAATACATGGCCGTAAAAATGTCGGCCATCCCCAAAGGCCCGGCAGTGTGGCCCGACTTTGCCTCGACAAGCATTTCAATCAAAAGCTCCCGCGCCTCATTCGCTTTCATTTCTAAATCCTGGATTTTGTCTTCAGAAATATATTGGGACATTTATTTACTTAAGTAAGAGTCGCTAATTATAAAATTGAAGCTACTATCAGCACGTGCTTGGTCAGCATCGCGCTATAACCCCACTCGTTGTCATACCAAGCCAAGACTTTCACCAAATCACCGTCTATCACTCTGGTCATCGCCAAATCCACGATTGAGCCGTGAGGGTTTTTTAATATATCGGAAGAAACCAAGGGCTCGTCCGAGACCGTTAGAATCCCTTTCCAGTTTTCCTGTTGAGAGGCCTTTTTAAAAATTTCATTTATCTCCTCTACCGAGGTCTTTCTTGAAGCAAGAAAAGTGAAGTCCATTATAGAACCGGAGATGACGGGCACCCTTAAAGCAATACCGTCAAATTTATCCTTCAGCAGCGGGATGGCTTTGGTTGTTGCCAGCGCCGCGCCGGTTGACGTTGGCACAATATTAACCCCCGCCGCTCTGGTCCTTCTGAAGTCCTTGTTGTGTGGATCAGGGCCGTCAACCAATCCCTGGCTGGCGGTATATCCATGAACGGTATTTAAAGCGGCTTTTTCAACTCCAGGATCCGCCATCATTACAGACATTACCGGCGTGGCGGCATTTGTCGTACAAGAGGCATTGGAAGTTATCTTGTCCAATTTTAACGCTTCAATATTTACGTTTGGCGTGGCCGTAGGAGTCAATTCGTCTTTTGCTGGAGCCGTTATAACTACTCTCTTTGCTCCGGCATCAAGATGGGGCGCCGCTTTGTCGCGTGATTCAAAAACACCCGTTGATTCCACCACAACATCTATCTCCAAGTCGCCCCAAGGCAGTTTGCCGGGGTCCCTTTCCTGATAAAAATTAATTTCGCGGCCATCAACAATCAACTTGCCACCTTTTACTTCAACACTCTTTTCATAATTGCCGTAAACGCTGTCGTATTTGAGCAGATAAGCAAGATTTTCCAAAGACCCGAGATCGTTGATTGCCGTAAATTCCAAATCAGGGTGGCCGAACGCCTGCCTGAAAAATATTCTCCCTATCCGGCCAAAACCGTTGATTGCTATTTTTTTAGACATGTTTTTGTTTCATTTGCTTTACGTCTTTTTCCAAAACATAAACGCGATGCTGTAAATTTCTAACATCTGTTTCTTCCAAGACATCAATTTTTCGTCTACAGCGTCTATTTTATTACTTAACCTGCGTTCCATATCCCCTAAGTCAATCTTGGTGGCAAAATTCTTTAGGTCTTCTTTGGTCGCCATTGTTTCTTTTATTTCCGCGACATTTCTGGCGATAAGATCTAATTTTGATTCTTTTATTTTAACTTTAACCATAAAAACATACTAACAAATTAATTGTAAACAAAAAAGCCCGTCTAATGCTTCAATCTAAACGACTTGCGATGTATTTCGCAGGGGCCCAAAGAAACAAGCTGGGCTTGATGGAATTTTGTCCCGTATCCTTTGTGTTTCTCAAATCCATATCCCGAATATTTCTTGGCATATTTTACCATCAATTTATCACGATGAACCTTGGCGATAACCGATGCGCAAGCTATGGCGAAGACCTTCCTGTCTCCTTTCACTATCGGCATCTGTTCGGTTTTAACCCCTTTTATTTTTGTTTTACCGTCAACAAGAATGATGCTTTTTAATTTTATGTTTGGTTCTATTTTAATTAGTGATTTTCTCATTGCCAATCGCGTGGCATGGTAAATATTAAGTTTGTCTACTTCTTTTGATGAGCAAGATGAAATTGCATAAACCAAATCCTTTTCTTTCATTAGTTCCTTCGCAAATTTCTCTCTTTGTTGCGGTGATAAGAGTTTGGAGTCTCTGACCCCGGCTAGTTTTCTGTTGTATTTTTTATAAAAATGATTGGTGACGCCGACGGCACATACCACCACCGGCCCAGCCAAGCACCCCACCCCAACCTCGTCCACGGCACAAATATATCCATATCCGCTGGAAAAAAGTTTTTTCTCTAAGGTTTTACGGGGTAGCCTCATTTTAATAGCTGGTAAACCGCAATGCCGAATGCCACGGCAACGTTCAACGATTCCTTCTTTCCATACATGGGTATGGCTATTTTTTTATCACAATATTTCAAAATTTGCGGGCTCAATCCCTTTACCTCGTTGCCAACAATAAGAGCTATGGGTCGAGAGCCAAGAGTCTTGAGCTTAAAAATATTGACCGCATCCGTAGTTTGCTCTAATGCTATAAGCCCTAGTCCCTCGTCTCTTAGCTTTTTTAATAATCGTGCTGTCTGTTTATGATACTCCCATGACACATACTCCTCAGCCCCTAAAGCAGTTTTGGATATTTTGTCGTGCGGAGGCATCGGCGTAATGCCGCAAAGATAGATCTTGTCTACTCCGACCGCATCGGCGGTACGGAAGATTGAGCCGACATTCTCCCGGCTTCGGATATTAACAAGCACAACGATCATCTTTTTTACGGTTTGTGCCATATGATATATAATATGTATATGAATCCCGAACGAAATAGCCCTAATGGGCTAAACAAACGGGATAAAAAATATTAACAATAGTTGTTCTGTGCGTCTATAACTTACATTAAAAACTGCACAGCAGCTATTTCGTACGGGATGAATAATTATTACAAATACCTCGTCTGGTCGGGTACGGCAGTTTTAGTGGTTCTCGCTGTCTTTCTATTAGTCAGCACCAATAGGGTCTGGAATACGGCCGCCACAACCAATACTGTCTCGTTTTCTGGTGAAGGCAAGGTCGTCGCTAGGCCAGATATCGCCAAAGTTAATATTTCCATAGTAACAGATGCTCTCACATCAAAGGCCGCTCAAGACGAAAATTCAAAGAAATCAAAGGCTGTTACAGATTATTTAAAAGGCCAAAATATTGAGGACAAAGACATCAAAACGACCGGCTACAACATCTATCCTCAATATAAATATCCCCAATTCGGAGGCCAGCCAATCATTACCGGCTATCAAGTTAATCAATCAGTGGAAGTTAAGATCCGAGACCTAGAAAAAGTAAGCGATATCCTTGACGGCGTTGTCGGCGCCGGAGCCAATCAGGTAAACGGGTTAAGTTTTGAAATCGACGATCCGGATACTTTAATTGCCGAAGCCAGAAAGAAAGCTGTTGAAAATGCTAAGCAAAAAGCCGGTGAATTAGAAGATCAAGTTGGCATAAAACTTGGTAAAATCGTCAGCTTCTCAGAAAATACCGGCGATTACCCTATTCCTATATATATGAAAGCCGAAGTTGACGGCCGAGGTATTGGCGGTGGCGTGGGCCCAGAAATACCGACTGGAGAGAACGAAATCGTTGTAAATATCTCCATTACTTATCAGATAAAATAAATTAAAAATCCCACGTATGTGGGATTTTTAATTTCCTAATCTTATATACTTAACCAGCTAAGGTGTGTTTTTGTTCTAACACCATTAGAACCCCGATTTAGAGGTCGGGCCCCTCCCGGTCTTACGACCGTATCGACTACATTTTGAAGATTAGAGGGAAGAGAAGAAAAAGGACAATATTTAAATATTTAAATATTTAAACTTACCGATTCCCCACCTTTCGCCTCGCACTTCTAACCTTTACTATCTCTCACGTCCAGAAACGACTATCCATTCCATAAAATGGCATGAACCAGTTTTTCTGAAGCTTCAAGATAGAAAGGAGGTGATCCAAGACCAGCTTCCGCTAGCCTTGCCTTGTTACGACTTACTCCTTGTTACCGAGCCTACCGTGGCCCCACGAATAAACATGGATCTTCAGGTATTCCCGGCTCCCCTGAGTTGACGGGCAAGTGTCTTCTGGGATTTCAGAATTGACGTTCCCATCGTACCTGCGGATTTCCCGCATACGACGAGCTCCTAGTGCATCTTTGCTTTTATCTGGCAAAGTTTTTTTAGTCCTGCATTTGTCCGGTGTTCGCCTTTTTCAAGCCGCTTCATAATATCGCAAAATATTTCGAAGTCACGCTTTTTAGAGACAAATCGTAACGGATGCTTTTGGAAGAACGGAATTATAGTATTCCGAAGTTCCTTCCAATTGAATACTTCGTATCGGTAGCATTGCTGATGATTCGGGCGTTTGTCGCGTTGGAAGTATACACTTCCACAGCCGAAATGTTCTTTCAACTGATACAGGATATCTTTATCCTTTTCTATCAATTTGATGTAGAACCTCGGTTCAACATATACCCGACGCTTTGTGATACCGCCTTTGTCCGGGTCGCGGACGTACGCGGTAAAACTGCCTTCACCATCCACAAGACCGACGATGTATTCAGGACTTAACATAAGAGTAGGCCCTTCATATAACGAATGCTCATACTACTATAGCCTAGCTGACTTCTGACGCAGCGTCAAATCCTTTTATTTATTACTACATCAGATCTCCCTGGGTCAGTTATATTTCACTTCCAGGCATCTCTTCACATCTTTTCTAGGATCTTCCCTATGCTCACTGCCAATCATAGGTCGATCGGATGTTTTGAACGAAGAGCTGCTGTTTGCTTCCAACTCCTTCGGCCTAATCCTCGCGGATATAGGCCTAGTTTTCAGCTACGCTCGAATGGCGACATTCGAGGAATGGATTTTAACCATTTAGAAATATAACCTGCCAGGCGCTTTCATTGTGAGTGCAAAATTCGAGAACGTATTCACCGCAGCGTTCTGATCTGCGATTACTAGCGATTCCGGCTTCAAGAAGGCAAGTTGCAGCCTTCTATCCGAACTGGGGATGCTTTTGATGGGATTAGCTCCGCCTTACGGCTTGGCAACCCATTGTGACATCCATTGTATCATGTGTGTAGCCCAGGGCATCAAAGGGCCACGCTGACTTGACGTCATCCCCACCTTCCTCTTTCTTACGAAAGCAGTCTCGCCTGACAAATATAACAGACGACGGGGGTTGCGCTCGTTAATCCACTTAAGGAAACCATTCCTGTTTTTATTTCTAAAAACACAGACTATACCTTTACCCCGCTACAGTTTTTCTTAAACTGGGGCTGGGTACCAACGTTTTATAATAAGCCATCCATCCAACAGGATTTCATCGCTTACTATCCGTCAATAAAGATAGAGACGCTCTTTTCTTTTAATTGACTGAGTCGTTACGGGGTCAGAAATTTTGTATTTCATACTCGGTATTATGTATGGTCTGATTAGTTCGAAAAAACGAACCAGATCATGACTACCGATAGTCAATCTTCTGTACTTTTTTCCTGCTGTTGTCTTGAAGACAACTCTGGTATTGATGAACCACTTCTCCTGAAGCATCCCGCGCAGTTTTTGCAAACTGGCATTACTGAAGCCATCAGTGGAAATAATACTAGTGTAATTATTTTTCTTACACCCATCATCCATATACCAAACTGACAGAGAAAGAGGTGTTATAAGCTCCAATACAGATGCAGGAATTATTTTCCTGCCACTTCTATACATTACTTTACGCCACGGGCGAAAGTATTGTTTAGAAAAAAACCGATAGGAAGAATGGGTAAGCCCCTTCTTCTTGCGAAAAACTTGAGAGATCTTTCCGGAAACAATTGATTTTAATTCTTTATGTTTCCAAAGTAGATATTTTCTCTGGTTTTCTCCCTGTTCTATCTGTATGGCGCCTCGCTTGGATATATATGCGTCTCCAAGCAAACTGCCGGCCAGAATTTCCATCTGCCTGTCTGAGACAGTGATGAATTGGTTTTTCCTGGCCGTGAAGATATGACTCAAAATTTCGACTTCCCTCGGGATTGCCCTCCGCCATTTGGCAGAATGGGTTCCCCCGATATGAGTTGGTTACACCTATATGTTACCACATAGGGATGCGAAATGTAAGTTCACATGACGAGCTGACGACAGCCGTGCAGCACCTGTCCAGCAC
>JBBDZW010000045.1:8877-11679 GCA_040899895.1 Minisyncoccota bacterium | reverse complement strand
TTCAAATTCCAGATTTATTGTCTTGGAAACCGGCAATGTCGGCATCGGGACGACGGGGCCATCGGACAAGTTACACGTGTCTGGCGGGAGGGTTCGTTTTGATCAGTCGGACAATGCAGACATTCTCCTGGTCGGCACTGGCCAGAGTGCAGACAACAAGATCTGGAGCTTCCAGCAGAGCGGCCTTTTCCTCAATGGCCGGATCGTAAACGATGCCGAGGGCGCGTCGGCTAACTGGCTACAGGTTGAACGTAGTGGCACGACGGTTACGGATGTGTCCTTCCCGAATGGCAACGTCGGCATCGGGACGACGGGGCCGGGGGAAAAGTTGGAAGTAGTAGGTCGTGTTAAATCTACTGGCAGCGCTGCTGCATGGGCAAGCATAAACGGAATGGAGTTTAACGATAATTCCAGCGAGGCGAACTCAAGAAGATGGGCTATTCTTACTGGATCATCTGTATTGGGGTCCTTAGATTTTAGGGTCGGGACAACTCAAACTGGCGATCCGTGGTCCGGTGGCTTGTCAAAAATGATAATTTCAAAAGAAGGCAACGTCGGCATCGGGACGACGGGGCCAACGGGGCTACTCGAGGTGAATGGCAATCTCACTGGCAGCACTGGAGCTCTCTTCAGAGTGGCGTCTGGTTCAACGGAACTGTTCAGAATTCAAGAAAACGGCAACGTCGGCATCGGGACAACCACGCCGGTTAGAAGACTTCACGTTAAAGGCACTGGAGATGACGAAGTAGCTGTATTTGAGGACTTCAACTCAACCCAGAAATGGTCAATATTTATGGACAACAGCGATTTCACAGTTCGAGACTTTACGGCTTCTGCAAGCTACCTCACAATTTTAAATGCTTCCGGCAACGTCGGCATCGGATCCACATCGCCGACCCAGAAATTGGTCGTGACCGGCACTGCGGGAGCCAATGATGTCTTTAATGTGGCTTCTTCTTCCGGAACCTCGATACTTTTTGTCAGCAAGGGCGGAAATGTGGGTATTGGAACAACATCAAATTTCCAGACCAAATTCGAAGTCCTTGGCACAGCATCTATTTCCGGCACGACTACATTCGGAAGCGGAACCGGAAAGATAACCGTTGGAACCATTGACCCTGTTTATACCATCGGGGGCGAGAGATACGCGACATACATGGCCGGTATGATTGGTATTAAAGAAGAAGTGACCGGAGTTGTTGATGCGCAGGAAAAAGTTGAAGGCGTTGGCTATAAATATGTAATTGATTTTAAAACTCTTCCTCCGGCCAGCGACCTCTGGCTGTTCTCAAGGACGACCGATATCGTTAAGCACATAAACCAGATGTCGGTGCTTTTGACCCCGCAGGGCAATGCCCGCGCCTGGTATGTTATCGACCCGAGCAATTACACTCTTACAATATATTCCAGCAAACAGACAAAAGTTTCGTTCCGCCTGACCGCCCCGAGGTTTGATGCCGAGAAATGGACCAATTTTTCAACCGACGAAGTAACCGGGTTCATGCCGGGCGATATGGAATTCCCCGTATCTTCTGGCTCAGCGGACATAGTTGTTGTCTCCGAAGGATTTGATTTTGATATAGACATACTTTTCGAGGCCATAGTCGCCAGGTTTGGTGAAATACTGGAGATAGTGTTCAAGAAAGGATTAATAAAAGTAGCCGAAATAGTCACCGATAAATTCACCACCAAGCAATTGTGTATCGAGGATGTCTGTGTCGGCAAAGACCAATTGCAAGCCATTCTAAACCAGAATGGAACAAACCTTCTCCAATCCACGCCTACGCCGAATTCGGAGAATGATCTGACAACTACTGAAATTACAAACACCGCCAGCCTATCGGAAGAACTTACAACGTCCGATATCGGCGCAACAGCATCTGGAAGCGAGGAAACTATTACCATAGAAGAGATCACAACAGAGGAGTCGCCAAGTCCGACACCTGAACCAGAACCGAGCGAATTTCCAACCCCGGAGCCAACTCCAGAACAATCACCAGCACCAGAACCTGCTCCGGAGAGTTAATCAACAGAGATAATGAGTAATCCATAATATAATAAGAAAGCATGCCACGTTCAAAGTACCAAGTTATTTCGGCTATATTCGACATCAAGCCAGTCAATGAGGTGGGAGAAATTGATGCAGAAAAACTTTCCGGAGTGGAATTGGTTTTGAATTTAGGAAGAAAGTTGAGAATAGGGAAAAGTGGGAAAATGGTTTTTAAAAACCAAAAGGCTCCGACAGATGCCACAAGTAGGGAACTTATGAACTCTGTCGGAGCCGCGCGTAGTGTCACTTCCCCGGCTAACCACCTTAAGTACAGTGTATCACAGCCAAAATTAAAGTCAAGTGAAGATGTTGATAACCAAAAACCTCGCTTTGACGAGGTTATTGGATCCGTGGAGGACAGGGGATTTGCACCCCTCGACTCCCAGGTGGTTAACCAGGGTCGGCACTACGCGTCCCCCACGGTAAAATCATCTTATCAAGAAAAAATGAATCAGCAAGATGAATTAGAACAGTATCTTAACGAAGATACAGTTTCTGAAATTGAGCTGGCCGCAATAGGGGCCGAAGTGTTCGAGAAAAAAGACGCCCGCCCCAGATATATGCCAATACCAACCATTAGAAGTAAGGGACAAGTGGTAAGTAGTAAGCAGGAAGTAGTAAGGAGTAAGGAAGATGAAACGGAAAAGGAAAACTATGATGCTGTGTTGCGGCAAATAAATGAGAAAGTGGCATTTATTGATCCCAATATGCCGGTAGGAGAGCCAAAAAGGACGGATATAATAGATTGGTGG
>JBBDZW010000045.1:0-8777 GCA_040899895.1 Minisyncoccota bacterium | reverse complement strand
AAACTCAAATTTCCGAAATTCTACAAATTATGCTTAAGCGTCAAATGGAGAAAAACAAAATATTTGGCAGTTTTGGTTGGACTAACAGCAATATTGGGACTTGCTACTGAATACGGATTTACCATTAAGAACGTGATAGTTCACAGCGGCAATTCGGCGGTCCAAAACCTTGAAAATGCCGGAGAGAACATCAAGAAACTTGATTTCAACGCGGCTTCGACCAATTTCGCCCAGGCCTATTTCGACTTCGCCGAAGCGGGGAACAACCTTAATTTCATGGGAGCTACCGTGAGCTCCATAATTGCCGATCTTCCGGGCGGAGGCAAACTCAAGTCGGCAAAAAATCTTGTTGAAGCGGGAAAACTTATGGCTGATGCCGGTCAGGCAATGAGTCAAGCCATAGAAGAACTTGCCAAAACAGGACTGATCTTGAACCCTAATCCGACAGGTGCCGGACCCAATGCATCTATCGGGGGCATATCCAAAAATTTAAGACAGGCCCTGGTGCTTTCCCAGAAAAATATCAAGGAAGCCAAAGAACTGCTTGCAAAAGTTGATTCCAGTTCTATCCCAGAAGATAAAAGAGCCAGCTTTGAAGAGTTTCACTCCAAGCTTCCGGAATTTGAAAAGCTGGTGGTTGACGCGGTGGATTATTCCAAGTTCCTTGAGGATTTTATTGGAACCGCTGGAACAAAGAAATATTTATTGCTGTTCCAAAACCCCGCTGAATTAAGGCCGACGGGAGGATTCCCCGGAAGTTATGGAATTTTAGTTTTCAAAGACGGAAAGCTCCAGGATTTCAGGGTTGATGACGTTTACAACCTGGACGGCCAATTGAAGGAATTGTATGTTCCGCCTGTTCAGCTTCAGCATATTACTCCCAACTGGGCGATGAGGGACGCGACCTGGTTCGTGGACTTTCCGGCCTCGGCCAGGAAGGTCTCGGAATTTTATAAAAAAGAATCCGGCCAGGACGTTGACGGCGTCATAACTTTCAGCCCCAGGATCGTCTCTAAGATATTGGAGATCACCGGTCCGATAAGAATGGACAAATACGGCGTAACCCTTGATTCAGTTAATTTTTCCCAAGTCATTCAGGAAGAGGTGGAGTATAAGGCCGACCGCACCCAGCCCAAAAAAATACTTGTTGACCTGGCCCCTTTGATGCTGGAGAAACTTTATTCTGCCGACTCGGATACATGGATGGAAATATTCAATATTCTTGTGTCGAGCGTGGACAGCAAGGACACACTAATGTATTTTCGAGACCTCAAATTACAGGATTTCTCCGTGACAAAGGGTTTTTCCGGACAGGTTAACCAGACGCAGGATGATTACTTGATGGTTACGCTTAGCAATGTCAAAGGTTCAAAAACTGATTCAGTCATAGATTCTGACTTGAGAGTTGATTCAATATTTGAAGGGGACGATGTTCGCCACAGAATCGTACTTACCAGAACTCACAATGGTGGGGGAACAAAATACGGATTTTTTAATAAACAAAGCCCGACCTACGTCAGGGTGCTCGTTCCCGATAACGCCCGGTTCCTGGGAATTTCCGGAAATTCAAGGCCCAACTTCCAGCCGCTTTTGGATTATCCAAAAACGGACTTCAAACGTGATGAGGACCTGGTCAGGTTCGAAGAGAAGGGAAACTACGACGGTGAAACGGGCGTGACCATTTATGAAGAATCGGGAAAAAGGGAATACGGATTTTGGATGATAATAAATCCCGGAGAAACAAAATCAATAGAGCTGGAATACAGGGTTCCCGGAAAATCGGCCGGCAAAGAATTTGAATTTTATGTGCAAAAACAACCCGGTTTGGAATTCAAAAAATTCGAATTGAACTTGATATCAGGAGTAACGGAAATAGCCGAGTCGTCTGTGGAGTTGAAGAAAGGAGAAGGAAAATATACATTTAGTGGAAAGTTAGACAGAGACTTGCCAATAAAAGTCATCTTCAAATGATATTGAACCGACAATTCAAAACACTTTTGGGGGCGAGCGCGTTGCTGGCCTTTTTTAATTTAGCTTCACGTTTGATGGGTCTGATTCGGGACAGAATTCTTGCTTCTCGTTTTGGCGCCTCGGATATTTTAGATGTTTATTATATTTCTTTTCAGATACCGGATTTTATATTTAACCTTTTGGCGGTGGGTGCAATCTCCACGGCTTTCATACCGTTATTCATAGAATATGAAACTAAAAAAGGCAAGGAAAGCGCTTGGAAGCTCACTTCCAATTTTCTTAATCTTCTCCTGGTTGCAGTGTTTGCTGGTGTGGCGCTATTGTTTATTTTGACGCCCTGGCTTATCAGTATCATTTCTCCGGGTTTTGCTCCTGAAAAAAAAGATTTGGCCATTCTCTTTACGAGAGTAATGCTAATCAGCCCCTTGTTGTTTACGGTCAGTATTATCGCCGGTTCCGTTCTTCAGGCAACGAACCGATTTCTGGCATTTGCGTCTGCGCCTTTGGCTTATAACGCGGGAATAATTATTGGAGCCGTGATTCTTGAGCCAAAGTTTGGACCCCTTGGTTTAGCCGAAGGAGTGGTGCTCGGGGCATTATTACATTTGATTGTGCAATTTCCGTCCTTGCGGAGAACCGGGTTTCGCTGGTTCAAGGTTTTTGATTTTAAAGACGAAGGAGTCAGGAAGATGCTGAAACTTATATTGCCCCGATCGTTTGGCCTAGCTGCTGTTCAGGTTAATTGGACAGTATTGAATGCCTTGGCGACCACGTTGGGGGTGGGAACCGTAGCTACGCTTAATTTTGCCTTTAATCTTCATTTTGTTCCCGTCGCTTTAATTGGAATATCTGTGGCGGTGGCTTCTTTTCCGACAATGTCTCGGGAAGCTCTTTTGAACAACAATATTCTTGTTTCAAGAATATCAAGAACATTAAATGGAATATTGATACTTGTGATACCGCTATCTTTTTTGTTTATATATTTAAGAGAAGATGTGGTGAGAATATTGTTAGGTTCCGGTCTTTTTGGTCCCAGTGACATAAGAACGACAGCCGATATTCTTGGTTTCTTTATTCTTGGTGTTTTTGCTCAAAGCGCAATACCGGTTTTGGCGAGAACTTTTTATGCGATACAGAATACCATAATACCGGTTTTAGCCGGAATAATATCCGTTGCCTTCAATATATTTCTCGCCTTTTGGCTTTTGCCGGAATGGGGAGTATTGGCCCTGCCCTTATCATATGCTCTGGCCGGAATTTTGAATTTTATCGTTTTGCTCTGGTTTCTCAAAAGAAAGATGGCCGGATTTTCCTTGTCCATGATTGCCGTCAATTTTTCTAAAATTGTTTATGTCTCTATGGCAATGATTCTTGTTTTGACCTTTGTTGATGTGTTTGTGAATTTTGGTACCAATCTCGCTGGAAGTTTGCTCAAGGTTTTAGCCCTCTCTTTGCTCGGAGCTTTGACTTTTTGGATTTTTTCCCGTATGCTAGGGATTAAATTCCATTAGTTATTTCCCCGCCGATGGCGGGGTTGTAAATTTATGAGTCAGATAAGAAATTTTTGCATAATTGCTCATATAGACCACGGAAAGTCCACTCTTGCCGACCGTTTTTTAGAATTGACCAAAACGGTTGAAAAAAGAAAGATGCACGAACAATATCTTGACACGATGGAGCTTGAACAAGAACGCGGCATCACGATTAAACTTCAGCCCGTCAGAATGAACTATGAATTGGAGGGCCAGAAATATATTTTGAATTTAATTGATACGCCCGGTCATGTAGATTTTTCATACGAAGTATCCCGTTCCTTAGCCGCCGTAGAAGGTGCCATTCTTTTGGTAGACGTATCAAAAGGGATTCAGGCCCAGACTCTTGCCAATTTGCATCTTGCTCAGGCTCAAAAACTAAAAATAATTCCGGTTTTAAACAAGCTGGATTTACCAAATGCCAGAACAGAGCAGGTCAGAGAAGAGCTCGCGCACCTTTTGGGCGTGGAACCGGAAGAAATAATAGGAATATCGGCAAAGAACGGCACCAATGTTCAGCAAGTTTTAGAAAAAGTAATAAGAGAAGTTCCGCCTCCAAAAATATCAAACGGAGACATAAAGGCTCTGGTGTTTGACTCAACCTTTGATGCTTATAAGGGGGTCATAGCTTTTGTCAGAGTTTTTGAAGGAAATATAAATAAATCGGATAAAATACTGGCTTTTGCCACAAAAGCCAAAACAGAAATAATTGAGTTGGGATATTTTTCTCCGGCCCTTATTCCGTCCCCTCAAATATTATCCGGAGAAATAGGATACATAGCGACCGGATTGAAAGATCCGGGTCAGATAAGGGTTGGAGACACAATTACCAACTCTCAATTGCCAATTACAAGTTTTCAACCGCTCCCGGGATATAAAGAACCCCGCCCCATGGTTTTTGCCAGTTTTTTTCCTGAAAATGCGGAAGATTACGATGTTCTTAAAGACGCTCTCGGCAAACTTAAATTAACTGATGCCTCTCTGGTTTACGAGCCGGAATCTTCGGCGGGACTTGGCAGAGGGTTTCGCCTTGGTTTCTTGGGGATGCTTCACGTTGAAATAATTTCCGAAAGATTAAAAAGAGAATTCGGATTGCCGTTGATTATTTCCTCCCCATCTGTTGAATATATTGTAAAAATGAAGTCCGGCAATGCCGGAGGAGAAGAAGAAAAAGTAAGGTCGGCGGCTCAATTGCCAGATTTTTCCAAAATAGAATCAGTTGCGGAACCAATAGTAAACATTGAGATACTTTGTCCTTCTTCATATCTTGGAAACGTGATGGATTTGGTGTCAGCATTCAGAAATGTATATCAAGGCACGGATTATCTTGGAAAAGAAACCGCTCTTTTGAAATATGAGATGCCTCTTGCGGAAGTCATTACCGATTTTTACGACAAGCTTAAAAGTGTTTCTTCCGGTTACGCTTCAATGAGTTATGAGCCAAGCGGTTTCAGAAAAGGCGATTTGATACGACTGGATATTTTAATAGCCGGGGACTTGGTGGAACCTTTTTCTAAGATAGTTCCTCGTGAGAAAGCATACTATGAAGGACGGTTAAATGTGACAAAATTAAAAGAAATAATCCCTCCGCAGTGGTTTGAAGTGGCCATTCAGGCGGTTATCGGCGGAAAGGTTATTGCCAGAGAGTCAATAAGGGCGAGAAGAAAAGACGTTACCGGATATTTGTATGGCGGAGACGTCACCAGAAAAATGAAACTTTTGGAAAAACAAAAAAAGGGAAAGAAAAAAATGAAAGAAACCGGCAGGGTCAATCTGTCCCAGGATGTGTTTTTGAAAATGCTGAAACGGTAATTGTTTGCGCTTAATATAAAAGGGGCAAAAGAAGAAAGGCGACCATGCTCAAAGACACCAGGATGGCGACCAAAATCGTGAATATTCTTAGAAATTTTTTGTTTCCGAATAACATTTTTTAGGTATATTATATAATCAAGGGATCAATTATGAATTTAAGAGAAAACGAGGAATTAGTTAAGATTGTCCGAAGTCATAAATCCAATTTGAACGGCGCTTTATCCTTGTCCGGAGCTTTAGTATTTTTATTTTTCTTCGTCTTTCTCTATTTTAAATTTAACTTTTTTGGATACGAGTGGCAAGTGCTTAGCTTGGTTGTTCTTTTGTCCGTCGCCATTGTTTTGTACAAGCTTTATGTTTGGAAAAAGGACGCGCTTTATATCACCAATCAGCGTGTCATCAGAAACGAACAATCAGGTCTTTTCAGCAAAACAGTCACAGAGATACTTTTCCGCGATATTCACGAGATAATTTTTAACAAAAAAGGATTTTCTTCCGTTATTAACAATTACGGTAATTTAATAATACGCACACCCTCGGACAGTGAGATAGTTTTTAAAAAAATATCGGATCCAGAAAAGGTTGTTGAAATAATAAATAAGACAAGAATGGCGTCGCACAAACCCAATGAACCCAATCAATTCTAAATGGCTAACTCTTTTGCTTTTTATCCTTGCCGGATGCCTGGTCTTTATTTTAACCAGCACGAACAGTCGTCGCGCTGAATTTCAGCAAGCGGTTTCGGATGCAGAGAAAAAAGTGGCGAAGGCAGAGATAGAAAAAGCTTATTTTGAAAAATTTACAACGTATTTTAAAAGTCCCCAATTTTTAGAGAAACAGGCCAGAATAAAATTAAACTACAAATCACCGGACGAAAGCGTTGCTTTTGTTTTTAGAGACCCCAATCCTAAAAAAGAAGAAGATTCCGGCCACTGGCTTGATTTGGCGCCTAACTACAAAAAATGGTGGTACTATGTTTTTGGATACTGAAATTTAGTATAATATAGTGCTAAATAAGCGGGATTAGTACAATGGTAGTACGGTTGCTTCCCAAGCAACAGACACGGGTCCGATTCCCGTATCCCGCTCACGGGCGTGGTCCACTAGTTGTGGCCCCGCTCATGCCGCCTTAGCTCAGTTAGTAGAGCAGCACTTTCGTAAAGTGAAGGTCCCCAGTGCAAATCTGGGAGGCGGCTCATATGTTCAGTTACGATAAAAATAAGGCCATCCTATCGTTTCATTCCGGAGCGGGAGGGGTTGATGCTCAGGATTGGACATCAATGCTTGTCAGGATGTATCAGAAACTGGCCCAGCGCAAAGGCTGGAGGTTTTCTGTTCTTGATCAGTCGTTTGGTGAGCAAGGCGGTGTAAAAAATGCCACCTGCGAAATTGATGGTTCCAACGCTTTTGAGCTTCTTAAAGGCGAGTCGGGGGTTCATCGTCTAGTTAGAATTTCCCCATTTTCCGCAAAAAGCCTTCGCCACACATCTTTTGCTTTGGTTGAAGTTTTGCCGGAACTTTTAGATAAAGAAATAAAAATCAATCCGCAGGACTTGAGAATTGATACTTTTCGCTCATCCGGGCCGGGGGGACAAAATGTAAACAAACTTGAAACCGCTGTCCGCGTCACTCATATACCGAGCGGAATAGCCGTGGCAGTCCAATCAGAAAGGTCCCAGGCTCAAAACAAAGAAAAAGCGATGAATTTATTGTTATCCCGCTTGGCAAAGCTTATGGAAAAAGATAAAATAGAAGAGCTTGGTCAGTTGAAGCCGGAGCTTAAATCCGGTTCCATAGAATGGGGAAGCCAAATCCGGTCTTATGTGTTGCACCCGTATCAGATGGTGAAAGATCATCGGACGGGAATAAAATCGTCTCAACCGGAAAAAGTTCTGGATGGGGACTTGGATAAGTTTTTAGCCACTAGTCATTAGCCACTAGTAAAAAACTAGTCGCTAGTCGTTAGTCGCTAGTCGTTATTTTGATAGAACTCAAAGACGTTTATACAATATATGATGATGAGATAGAAATTTTAAGCGGCGTAAATCTTCATATTAAAGACGGAGAGTTTGTTTCTCTTGTCGGTCCTTCAGGAGCCGGTAAATCCACTCTTTTAAGACTGATGACCAGAGAACTTCTCCCCTCCAGAGGAGAAATAGTTATAGACGGCGTGAACCTTGTCAGCCTTCCTCCCAAAGCCATCCCTTTGTTAAGAAGGAAAATCGGAACCATTTATCAGGATTTTAAATTGCTTTCAAACAAAACCGCATTTGAGAATGTGGCTTTTGCGATGGAAGTTTGCGGTATGGATGAAAATGAAATCAAAAACGATGTCCCCAAAGTTCTCGGTATCGTGGGGTTAACGAGAAAACTCAACAGTTTTCCGCATCAGATGGCCGGCGGAGAGAAACAGAGACTGGCCATTGCCAGAGCCCTTATTCACCGGCCAAGAATAATTTTGGCAGACGAACCAACCGGAAATCTTGACTTGGTTAACAGCTTTGATGTGGTAAAATTATTAACAAAGATTAATGAACTTGGAACTACGGTGATTTTGGCCACACACAACAGAGAAATTGTTAACACGATAGGCAAGAGAGTAGTTACAATGGAGAAAGGTAAGATAGTAAAGGATCAGGGGGTAAACGGCAAGTATTTAATTTAAATATAAAAATGAGAGATTCCCTAGAGAGAATTGTAAATATCGGCTGGACGAATTTCAAAAGAAATTCCTATTTAAGCATCGGCACAACCGGCGTTATGACCCTTGTTTTAATGCTGTTCGCCGGATTGATGGCGGTCAATTTTCTTTCCTCAACTATTGTCAGCAATCTTGAAGACAAAGTAGATATCAGCGTTTATTTTAAAAATGAGGCCTCGGAGAATGAAATAAAAGAAGTAAGGCAACAACTGGAAGCGCTTGGTTTTGTGGCTAGAGTGGAATATATTTCCCGCGACCAGGCCCTTGAAGATTTTAGACAGAGGCATGCCGGAGATGCGCTTATCCAGGAATCATTATCCGAACTGGAGGACAATCCTTTGCAGGCTTCGCTTAATATAAAAGCGAATGATTCTTCAAAATATCCAAATATAGTTCAATTTTTGGAGGCCAATGTTTTTCGAGGCTTGGTGGACAAGATAAACTTTTATGAAAACGAGCAGGTTATAAGGAGAGTCCAGAGTATTTCCAATGGTCTTAGAAATTGGGGTTTTCTGGCAACAATGATTTTGGCGTTGGTGGCTGTTTTGGTTACTTTTAATACCATCCGCCTCACAATTTATAACCAAAGGCACGAAATAGAAATAATGCGATTGGTCGGAGGTTCTAATTGGCACATCAAAGCCCCGTATCTTGTAGAGGGTGGTCTTTATGGCGCCTTAGCTTCCGCGGTCACTTTGGTGGTATTTTATCCTGTGACCTAATTTATATCTCCCAAAGTGGAATTGTTAATGCCCGGAGTA
>JBBDZW010000044.1:9214-11742 GCA_040899895.1 Minisyncoccota bacterium | reverse complement strand
CATAAAGATAAGGCAGAGCGTAAAGGACTTTCTTATTATCGGGAATTGTGAAACCTAATATTCTTGGCATGTTATCCTTGTCGCTGTTTATGTTTCGGGTTTTTGCAAACGCAATACAAGCGACCTTTTCGCTTTACTAGTTTGCAATTTATACACATCTTTTTTACGGAAGCTCGGACTTTCATCCCGAACGAAGTAGCTGCTGCGCAGTGATGGGACGACCATTACGCGCGTAGAACTACTTCTGGTTATTTATTACATCCCGTTCGTTTGGCCCGTCCCGAACGAGACCGCGAGGGCTCACAGCGCCTCTGTCTCGTACGGGACCCGTTAGGGCTACTTCGTTCGGGATTCATTTTAAAGTTTATGCCTAAACGTTATCCTACCCTTGTCTCCATCGGGGCTAAGCTCCAACTCAACTTTATCGCCTATCATTACTTTTATATAATGCAGACGCATTTTACCCGCCAAATAAGCCAGTATTTCTCTGCCGTCTTCTAATTGAACCCTGAACTTGGTATCAGGAAGAGCTTCTATTACCGTCCCGGTTACTTTTACTTTTTGTTTGTTATCCAAATCTTTGCCAAATAAAATACCATTAATTTTTCGTATGAAAAGGGTGAAGGCACGCTGTTTAAAAATCACAGCACCACCCGATTCTTAAAGGAAATATGAGGTATTTTTAAGCTTAATTATATTATCAAAAAGGGGCTTTAGTGTCAATACAGTATGTTTATGTTCGTTTTTTCTGCCTTATCGGGAATTCTCTTGACCCAAAACGGCGACAAAATAACCTTGGCCGTTTCAATACCGGGAACACCCCGCAAATAAGATTTTATATCTTCTTCGTCTTTTCCAGTTAACTCCTGTTTTATTTTGGCGGAATCTATTTTGGCGTAAGCGTCACCAGACACTGCCACCGTAAACTCAAGGGTGTTTTCCGCGTCTCTGAAAGCAATTGATTTATATGTTAGCTTGAGCCTATCTGGAAGCACGTCAAGATTTTTAGTCTTGTTTACGCTTTCTTTTAATAAGCCCTTTAAGTCTGTTTCTTTAAATCCAATCGTCTTAAGCGAACCTTTAATAGACATAGTGAATGTGTCCGTTGCCTCGTCTATTTTGGCGCTTGATTCCGGCGGACCAATCTTTACCGTCAGACCATCCAATGTTTTTAGTCCGGCTGTCTGAAGGTTGAGTCCTTCATTTATTTCTTTTTGAAGTTGATTCTGAAGAGTTTCTTTAGCGGAATTGTAGTCGCTTTCTGTAACCACTTTAGCCCGTCCGCTTTTGCCGCCTTTCATTATCTCGGTTGATTCGCCGTAAATTTTTTCATAACGGCCAGTATCCGCTCTTTCTTTGAAAGCGGGAATTG
Organism: Minisyncoccota bacterium; assembly: GCA_040899895.1. Taxonomy (GTDB): domain Bacteria; phylum Patescibacteriota; class Minisyncoccia; order 2-02-FULL-40-12; family GWA2-44-9; genus JACPAB01. The sequence goes on along the minus strand of JBBDZW010000044.1, from coordinate 10,370 downwards.
TAAACCGACCAGGAGTTATGTTGTATGTATCACCCGCTTTATCGGCAACAACCTCAACTTCCACTGAACCGGGTGTTATTTCACCGTTTGAGACCCTAGTGCCGGGAACGGTCACCGTGGTAAGAGTTCTAAAAATAAGTCCGTCTTTTTCAAATCTGGTTGTCGCCACAAGAACTTGGGGAGTCGTTCCGTAAGCGTTAAAAACTCGTATCTTTCCGCGTGCCTTTTGGGCAACGTCTCTTTCTCCCGTTGCGGGAAATGTTTTGCTTACGGTTTTATCTATACTGAATAACTGGCCCGGAATTTTATTTAAATTCTGGTCAACCAAAGAGAATTTGTCGGATGCAAGTACTTTAATTTCCATCTCCATCGCTTGTTTCTGTGGCCGAATATCTATTTTGGCGCTGCCAGTGGAGACATAAATCACGGAACCTAAAAGAACAACAGAGATAATCCCCAGAACCATAACTGTTTTTTTGGAAAAATTCCGAAACTGAAAATAAGTTAAGATTAATCTGCGCGTACCGAATTCTCGGCTTGGGCGGTTTGGGTGTCGACTAAAATCGGCCCAAATATTCTTATCATCCCTGTTTGGCAGGGATTCCCAGACGTTTTCTATTTCCTCAACCGATCTATGCGGAGATTTCTTGTGAATCTCAAGGCTGACTGGTTTTTCTTTTTTTGGAGAAACATCCAAACGCATTCCATCTTCTTTTCTTAAAATTCCTTCCAATCCGCCTCTTGTTCTTATTGTCACCGCAGTTGGTGTTCCATATTCTAACTCTTCCTCCTTAGCTTCATCATCTTTGTTTTCGTCTGCTGACTCCCATGCCAAAACTTTTTCTTCTTTCGGTTTTTCCTTTTCATCGTCAAATTCTTCTTTGGGATGGTATTGGTTAACGGTTGTGATGAGAGGCTCTTTTTCTGGATTTTTGGTCATTAAAACATCAAATTTATATTTTTTAGCAATTTTATTGAGTTCCGGGTTTGAGCAAAGAATGGATATTTTCTTTCCAGTTTTAGAAGCCTCATTGGCCAAAATTATAAAATCCTCCTCTGTTGTAAATGACCTGGATTTTTTGGGCAGAACAAAAATAACTTCCTTGGCAGAAGTTTCTTTAAACAAATCTAATATTTCCTCAAATTTTTCGTCCTT
>JBBDZW010000044.1:0-9114 GCA_040899895.1 Minisyncoccota bacterium | reverse complement strand
TCCCCAAAGCTCGGTGAACAATTCTATATGTTTTTTCATTAACGCGATTCTTTCCTCGGGAGTTTTTGTTGCCGGATCCATCGAAGGATTAAAAAACCAAGGATTGGAAAATATCGCCCGACCGACCATTATTCCATCCAGACCGTATTGTTCGGCCTTCTTCAAACCTTCGGCGTAAGTCACAACATCTCCGTTGCCGACAATGGGTATTCCGGCTTTGCGGCAAAGGACTGCCGCTTTGCCTATTTCGTCCCAATGGGCGGGAACTTTTGACATTTCTTTCTGTGTCCGGCCGTGGATTATTATGGCCGCGGGCTCGGCTTCAATAAGATGCGAGACCCACTCCTCGGTGATTATTTTGTTGTAGCCGATGCGGGTTTTGACCGAAACCGGCAGAGCTTGCCCTGAGCTTGTCGAATGGGCTCCGCGTTTTGTTTCGCGTATTATTTCCTTTGCCAATTCGGGGTTCAGTATCAATCCCGCCCCGCTGTCATGCTTGACTATTTTGCCGGCCGGACAGCCCATGTTTATGTCTATGCCGTCAAACCCAAGTTCACCAGCTAGCTGGGCGCATTTATAAAAGTTTTCCGGAGTCGCGCCGAAGAACTGGGCCACTATCGGCCGTTCGTTATCACCGAATTTTAAATGAGGCATCAGCTTGGGTCGACCTTTCTCGGAACACAATCCATCAGCCGACACAAATTCAGTATAAAAAACATCCGGTTTTCCCGTTTCGCAAATTATCTGCCGAAATGCCATGTCCGTAACATCGGCCATCGGAGCCAAAATAAAAAACGGCCTATTAAGTTTTTTCCAGAAGTTATTATTCATTATTCGACAGTTGCCCGAATCCTGCGGCCGCCGGAGACAGATTCTTCTTTAGTGATGGTTATTTTACCGATTTCGGCGGTGTGTGAGACATGCGGGCCGCCGCAAAGCTCCCGACTGAAAGGAGGTCCTGAAGTTTCTGAAGGATGCCCTTCGACTGACTCAGGGCCAATCGCGTAAACCTTCACACGATTGGGATATTTGAGCTTAAAGAATGCCGTTGCCCCGGATTTTATAGCATCTTCGTAGGCCATTTCTTCTTTCGTGACCTTATAATCGCTCAGGACCGCTTCGTTTGCGATGTCCTGCACTCTTTGAATTTCTATGGGAGTAAGTTTTCTGGGGAAAGTAAAGTCAAACCGTAGACGCTTGGCAGTAATATCGGAACCAGCCTGTTTTATCTCCTGTCCCAGAACACTTTTTAGAGCTGCGAAGAGAAGGTGGGTCGCGGTGTGAAGACGGGTTTTTTGCCACATTTCCTCTTTGGTTGCGGCGGTCAAGTCGCCTTCAACAATGCCGTGCCCGCCGAATTTTTTTTCCACTCCGGCGCGGGATATTTCCCGGTGCTTATCCATCTCCTGTCCGAATCCGGAACGGGTTAATTCCTCCGCTTTTTTACCGCCCACTTCTTTTATGATCTCGTAGGGCAGTCCATAACTTTCGTATAATCTGAAACCCGACTTGGCATCGATGCTATCCAACTGTCCCAATTCTCTAAGGCCGGCCTTGAGGGTTTTCTGGAATTTGTCGTTCTCTTTGTCGAATTCCGATATTATTTTCTCTTTATCCAGTTCGGGATAATGCTTGCCATAATTCTGAACTACAGTCCCGAAAATCTCTCTAATAGCATCGACTTCCAGTCCGAAATTGTGAGCGTGGACAATAATACGTCGAAGTAATCTACGCAGAACATATCCCTGCTCTTTATTAGACGGAACGACGCCATCGGAGATAAGAAAGGCAGTCGCTCGAGCATGATCAACGATTATTCTTTGGACTTTTGGCTCCATTTCGCCGGGCAACAGCTGAATAAGCGGTTCAAAAAGGTCAGTTTCAAAAATATTTGTCTTGTTTTGCACAGCAGAGGCTAGGCGCTCCAATCCCATTCCGGTATCAATACCCTGAATTTCTAGAGGAGTAAATTTCTTGTCTTTTGAGCAAAAAAATTCATTAAAGACAATGTTCCATATTTCATACTTTATCCCTTTTACAAAAATTTCAGTTGATGGACCGCACGGCCCCTCTTCTCCTGTTGGTCCCCAGAAATTATCTTCTCTGCCTAATTTTTTTATCTCTAAAGAAGGATCAATTGATTTCCATATTGTCTCCGATTCAGAATCAGCGAGAGTGTCCTGATCTCCCCCAAAAACAGAAATGTAATCAATCTGTAATTTTAAAATCTTAGTTATAAATTCATAAGCACACTCAATCGCTTCCTTTTTCCAGTAGCCGCCGAAGCTGAAATTTCCAAGCATTTCAAAAAAAGTGAGGTGAGAGTCATCGCCCACCTCGTCAATCGAAGAGGTTCTGAAACTTTTCTGTATTGAAATAACGTTTTTTGCCGGAGCAATTTCAGGATTTGTGTAATAGGATTTGAATTGCTGCATTCCGGCGGTCGTGAAAAGAACCGACGGGTCGGTCGGCAACAGCGAAGACGAGGGCACTATCTTGTGTCCCCTCTTTTCAAAAAAATTTAAGAATTTTTTGCGGATGTCCCTGTGGGTCATATCTGTAATTTATCAGAAATAAAGCAATAAAAAAAGCCCCCGATGGGGCTTGGAGTTCTTCAAACTCCGAATGTCTCCTGTCGGATACCGCTCATTACGAGCTCGTCATGCAGATCTTCTTTGTCGGCATGAGCACGACGGCACTCTTCTCGTAAATCATCAACCATTTTTTCCAGACCTTTTACTTTGGCTGATAATTCTTGATTTTTTGTTTTTAATTGCTTTAATTGCGCGAACGCCAATGGATCTTGTTCGTTCATCAAAATTACCTCAAAAAATAAGGAACTTGGTAAATTTTTAACACAAAGTAGTTATCATGTCAAACAAAACAAAAACAGCTCTAGAGAAAGCTGTTGTATAAACCAAAGACACTAATTTGATGGAAAAAATTCAAAAAATAAATCCCGGTAAAGAACGACAGGGTGCGGGAATATTTTATTCTGTATAAAAAATATCCTAGAATGGTCGCTGTAAGTTTTGCGACAACAAGGGTGCTTATAATCCCATAATTACTCATCGCGTAAATAAACAATGGGTTATCTTCGTAGCCCTCAATTCCTATTGCTTGAACTCCATGAAAAGTAAGAAGTCCATCGGCAACCTGAAGAAAGATAAAAAGAACCAATACGCCCACAGGACTTTTCCTTCCGGGAGTTGAATTAGGCAAATATAAAACTTTTTTGAATTAAATCAAATCTTCTGATACTCTGTTATAAAGATTTTTAACAAACGAGCAACGATGGAGATGACACTTCTCCGCATAACGCGGTTTTTTGTTTTTATTGGGGGGATAACGGGATTTGAACCCGTGATCGCGCTGCCACAGAGCGCTGTGATAACCACTTCACCATATCCCCCATAAATTCAGCCGTAGTGTACCAAATTTCAGCCCAATTGGAAACTCTGGGCTATAAAAATGGAGTCGCCGTATTCCAAACTAAAACATGAGTGCGGATCAGCAGTTCAAAATAAGCTCCGTAGGTTTTCAATAAACGTTTTTCTTTTTCACCGAACGAAATGCCGGTTGCTTCGGAATATGTTTTAAGAAATAAGTTCTGAATTTGAGTGCGTACGGCGCCGTCTATCTGCGAATCTTTTGTCGTCTTAATATGGGAGCAAAATCCGGCAACATCCCACAAGCGATGTCTGTAACCGATGCTCCCAAAATCAATCAGACTGATTTTGATATCCGGGGTTATAATTATATTGGTCGGAGTGAAGTCGCCGTGGCTTAAAACTTTTTCGTCATGTTTTTCAGCATCCACCAAGCTCTCCAACTGAACATTAATGTCTTTAAAATCTTCTTGTATCAGATTCGAGGCGGGATCGCCTCTTTTTTCTATTATCTCCACGTTTTTTTCAAGATCGGAATAATTAGACCTCAATTCGAACACAAAATCCAAGAAAATATTTATTTTTTGAAATTCCGCCAAGGCAAGTGCCGATTTCTTGATGAAATTATCGTCAAGTTTATCTTTTAGCAAATCACCTGCAACATAATCTCTCAACAAAAGACCGAAAGATTTAATAAAATGACGGGACTTAGGAATTTCCAGATTAGGGGCGGGATTTTTTGAAAGAAAGGAGAGTTTTTGGAGCGCTTTATAGTCTTGTTCTTTTGCCGGTGTTGAATGGGCCGAAGCAAAAAGTTTTTCAGACATAATATTGCCAGAGACATCTGTTTGAATTTCGTATAGTGCCGCCAAGGAGTAACTGTTCGAGTCCAAATAGGTTTTGAACGGTTTAATTTTTACACTCAAAATCTTGACCGGGCCGCCAAAAATATCATCCGCGTTTTTCTCTAATATTTTGCCGACCTCTTTTTCGTCGAGAAGCTTTTCCAGCTTGTCTTTATAGAGGTTCATTTTCGGGATTCCGGCTGGCCGGACGAGAGATGTTCATATTCCTTTCTAAATACGCCGATCATGTCCAGAATTTGTTCGTTTGTCACTTTTTCCCGCAAAAGATCAACCGCGTGAATGGCGTCATAGATGTCATTTTTAGTTTCCATTTTCCAAATGGCGTCTCGCCATAGTATCGCTTCTTCAAAGTTTTCTTTTTTGGCCGCTTCTGCCATAACCTGACGCATTAATTTGATAAAAGCGTCATAAACCCATGGTTCGCCTTTTTCGATTGTGCGGTCTTTGAACGGTATTTTGGACGTCTCTTTGTATTGTTTATAGACATTTCTGATATAACCGGTTCTTTGCCATTCAAAAGAAAGAGCAATTATGGAGTGGTACAGTTTCTCCGCCCTTTCCGATATTTTGAGGTTACACCCAGGCAGATTCTTGACTGTATCAAACAATGCCCAAGCTCCGGCTTCAATAACTTCCAATGACCACCACGGTTTGGCGGAAGCCCAAAAAAAATGGTCGGAAGCCAATGCTTTATCCAGTTGGATACGAGCCGAAAGTGTTTCTTCGTCGGTTCCAGAACATGTTTTGACGGCTTTAATGGCCAAACGCTGAAGTTCCCATTGCAAATCGTGAAGGGTGTTTTTACTGTCTTTCCATGTCAAAAACTGTTCTCCTTTTTCTATGTCTTCTTCGGTTGATGCCCATGTTGAAATAATCGGCTCCACTTCCATTGTTTTCTGGATTTTCTGGGGCAGTTCCGAGAAAAAAACATGATTAAAGTCGTCGGAAGTCATCAATTCAGTTAACAAAGTTTGAAGACCGGGGCGGTGATGGCCAAAAGTTTCAGCGTCCATGCCGGTAACGATGTAATCTTTTTTATAAAAATCGTACTCTTTGATGTTAATATCTTCTTTTCTCCGGACCAAGGCGCTCATAATAAGATTGGAGATCAATCTTTCTCTGAAAAAAACATTTAAGCCGATGTTTTTGATTTGGTAAATATGATTTCCATCAACCTGATTGACGCGGCCGTTCATGGCAATCTCGTCAATCACTATCCATTCATAACCCAACTTCTTCAAAATCGGAGCAAGGGATGGCGCGTAACCCATTTCGGGCGGGAAAAATCCTTTAGGAGCGTAAACTTCACCGAATATTTTTCGGTTGGTTTCGAAGTTTAATTTGATCTGTCTTTCTATCTCGTCATCTTCCAGAAACGGTAGCAAGGCGTGATATTTGGCGGAACCGGTAAATTCGATCTGTCCTCTTTGGGCGACAAAAATTATATCGTCTATTAAATCTCGGTATCCTGAATCAAAAATCTGTTCTGATAAAACGGCATTTATGTTGAGGGTTATTTTTGTTTTAGGATTATCTTTCAAGCTCTTGATCAAAGGCCTGTAGCTTTCATTAACAACCCGGTGGAAAATTTCTTCCACTTGATTGGCCGGCTGGTACATGTGTAAAAAATTAGCCCAGTACATGATTATTGGATGATGTTACAATCCCTTGTGGAATCGGAGCGCCATTTCAAAAAGTTTGACGTATTCTTTGGCCGATCTTGTCCATGAAAAATCCTTTGCCATCGCTTGCTTGATGAGTTTTGTCCATTCTTGTTTCTGGCGGTAAAGTTCTGATGCTCTGATAACGGCAATGGTAAGGGCAAAAGGATCGTATTTTTCAAAGACGAATCCCGTTCCTTCCCCGGTTTCCGGTTTGAAGTCTTCCACGGAGTCGGCCAATCCGCCGGTTTTTCGCACGATGGGCACGCATCCGTATCGCATCGCTTCCATCTGAACAAGGCCTGACGGCTCAAAACGCGAAGGGATCAAAACTGCGTCCGCTCCACCGAATATCATTCTCGGAAGGCGTGAGTCGTAGCTGAAATGCGTCCCCACCCTGTCTGGGTATTTGTTTTTCAAATCTTCAAAATATTTTAAGTAACCAGTGTCTCCTTCACCGAGAATGATAAACTGGAATTTTATGTTTTCTAAAAGTGCGTCTAACGTCTTTGTGACGATATCAAAACCCTTTTGTTCGTCTATTCGGCCCACCATACCGATTACAAAGATATTTTCATTCGATGGAATGCCGAATTGTTTTTGAAGAGCTATTTTATTTTCAAATCTCTGGTCCAGAGATTTGACGGAATAGTTTGCGATTAGCTCTTTGTCGGTTTCGGGGTTCAAATTATCAACATCAATGCCGTTCAAAACCCCAAAAAGACGGCTCTTGCGCTCGTTTAAAAGATCGCTTAACGATTCTCCAAATTCTTTGGTGAGAATTTCCCGGGCATAAGTGGGGGAAACGGTGTTTATCACGTCGGCATACATAATTCCCCGGCGCATGCCATTAAGTTTTGCCATTTTGGGGTCAAAAAAGTCGGGTATTGTTGATTGTCCTGAATCAAAATCCATTTCAGACGTAAAGGTGTGGTCGAACATACCTTGATGTCTTAGATTATGAATTGAAAAAACTATGGGAATTTTTGAAAGAATACGGTCGTCTTTGTAGTCAGTGTGCACTAAATTGGGAATAAAACCTGTTTGCCAGTCGGAAGCGACGATGACATCCGGCTTCCATTCAGACCTTTTGACAAATTCCAAAGCGCTTTTGGAAAGCAAAACCCAACGCACGGCGTCATCGGAATATCCATAGACGTTGGCCCGCTTTTCATAATGCTCCATGTTCTCCAAAAAATAATTAATCAGGCCGTCATCGCCGTCATGTCGCAAGATATTGGAGACAAATATTCCATATGGGTCTTTGTCTCCGTTTTCGACTTCAATATCCGTCATCTCGACTTTCATCGGATATTTATCCATGTCAATCGTTAAATATTTTGGCGCGAACACCCGAACGTCATGGCCCAATACCTGTAATGCTTTTGGCAAAGAATGCATTACTTCGCCAAGCCCTCCGACTTTTACAAAAGGAGCCGCTTCAGAAGCGACAAAAAGTATCTTGAGCCGATTCTTATCGCTAAATATTTTCATATCACAATATTACAACAAAAAAATTTATATGTCGATTTTTCGATAGAAAATCCGATAGTGTTGCTGGGGCGAACAAGTTATAAACTACGGCTGGAGAATGTCCTCTGTTCTGCCGTTTATGGAGATGACCACGCTTTTGACGGTGGGAAACTGCTTGAGAGTATCCGTAATCTGGGCCCTGATGGCTTGCACATGACAAGACCCGCCACCATCCATTTCTAAAACGTGATTGAAATCAACGTAGGCGGTGCCATCGCGAATGATCAAAGAATTTAGAATGGTTCCTTTTGGAATGCTCGGCTGGTAGTCCTTGCTCTCGCTCGGCAATACACCGCGCAGAAGTTCGAATATGGCTACGAATCCGACCTCCTGGGTCTTGAGTATCTCGCGTTCAATCGGAAATACTTTTGTGCAACTGACAGCGGGGTCGAGCTTGTTGTTGCTGAAATATACTTTGACCTTGCTTGTAGTCATGTTGGCTAGTTGGACTTTGACGCTATCCAGATTTATGACCGAGCCATCTTTGGCCGAATATTCGAAGACTTCAACGGTCAGATCTTTGGTCGCGCCCACAGGAACTCCGATCTTAAAATCGAAATCGCCGTAATCTGGGACGGACGAACCGGTGGTCATGCCGAATCCTTCGTATAGCAATTTGCCATTGGCGTCTTTGAGCCGGTATGCGAAAGTGGCTTCGAACACGCGAGCTTTGCCGGTCATACGAATGGGATTGGTTACCTGCTCCCCGTCCATGGGCGACAGAATAATGATATTTGGTTCATGTGTCGGTGAGGGTGATACGGTCGGTTCGCCATTGGGTCCGGGAGCCATAGCTTCTTTTTTTATTATCACAAAAGCCAGAATCGCTGCCGCCGCTACGACCACTATGATGAGAAGTTTCTTTTGCATAATTAAGCTAATTCTATAAAAAATAATAGCGCCCGCCAAGTGTTCAAACCTGGCAAGCGCTTCGGGTTTCAGCAACCCATTAGGCGACAATCCAGCCGTGCCGCCGACATTTGGCCAACTGGCCGAAGAACCTCGGCCGGCGCGTGAGCAGGTTGTGCCCGCAGCCGGAGCAGAGCGGATACCTGCGCGTGTCGTAGATGGCGACAGCCACCATGATCGGCAGACAGACGAGCGACAATTTGAGGTACAACACCGTGAAAACGACGAAAGCAGTCAGCATATCAGGGCTCCATTCCGTAATTGGTTACCGAGAGAACTATACCTTTAATTATACTACCAATTTAGACAAAAGTCAAGAAAAAGCGAAGAAAAGTGAAAAGATAAAACAGGTGGACTGAAGACATTTTTTATAGTAAAATAATAAAGTTCGCTTTCAATCTGCTCCTCATTTCCCCTCGTAGCTTAATGGATAAAGCAGGACTCTTCTAAGGTCTTGATGGGGGTTCGATTCCCTCCGAGGGGACAAAAACGAAGTTTTTGGACACGAGAGCAAGCCAACTGCTTGGCTTGCGTGGGGAATCGAAAACCGTAGCGATGTCGCAATCAGCAGATTGCGACCGCGAGGGGTGGGCTGCGAGTTGAGCCGAGTGACCCGACGAGGCTCAAACTTGTAGCCGATTCCCTCCGAGGGGACAAAAACGAAGTTTTTGGACACGAGAGCAAGCCAACGGGGACAAAATATAAACCCGGGCTGTGGTGTAACGGTAGCACGAGACGTTTGGGACGTTTTAGTCC
>JBBDZW010000043.1:0-1737 GCA_040899895.1 Minisyncoccota bacterium | reverse complement strand
AAGACATGTTGTTTTTATTCTTGCTACCACCGAACCGCATAAGATCCCGACCACCATCTTGTCTCGTGTCCAGAGGTTCGACTTCAAGCGTCTTACTTCGGTTCAGATACTATATAAGCTCAAAGAAATCGCCAGAGCCGAAAAAATAGATTCCGAAGAAGGAGTACTGCAGGCCATAGCGGTATCAGCCGACGGGGCCCTGCGGGACGCGGAGGTCTCGCTGGCAAAAGTCCGCTCTGTCGCCGGAACCGGAAAGATAACTTCGGAGCTTGCCACGGAAGCTCTCGGCCTCATTCCTTCTAATTACCATCCCGAATTTTTCGGATACCTGGTTTCCAATGATAAGGTCTCGGCCCTGAATTTTATACAACGGCTCCACGACTCCGGAGTTGACCTCGAAAACTTTGCCAAAGATTTTTTGGAGTATTCCCGCAAAGTCCTGATGGTCAAAATAAACCCGGCCGTTCTTGCTTCTGTCGGTGAGGAATTGCCTGATCAGAAAATAGTCGGAGTTCTTTCCCAGCAGGTAGACGGCAAAAGATTTATCAAACTTATCCAACTCTTTACTTTTGCCAGAAATGAGATGAAGTCTTCGCCAATAATTCAGCTTCCTTTGGAACTTGCCACTCTTGAGTTTATTGATACACAATAGGTCGTTTAAAATTTAGGCGTAAATGACCGGGTTTGTCCGGGCTTGAGGTTGCCCAGTTTTATGTTTCCGATTCTAATTCGTTTAAGGGAAATAATTGTGTAGCGGAGCTCGTTGAGCATAACTCTTATCTGATGGCGTTTGCCCTCATTTAAGATGACCACCAGCGTAGTTTTGTTGATTATCTTGGCTTTGGCGGGGAGCAGTTTGCCGAGATTTTTTGTTTGCATACCTGATTTAAAAATAGCCGGTATTCCCGCTCGCAAAGACTCTTTTACTGTTACGACGTATTCTTTTTCATATTTTGGATTTTCGGATGATATCTCTCTAACCAAACGGCCATCGTTGGTTAACAGCAAAAGCCCCTCGGACTCTTTGTCTAATCTCCCGACAGGATAAAGACCTTTCTTTTTCCATTCCATAATTACGCTTTGTTTGCCCGGCAAATCCTGCGTAGCCAATCCCTTGGGTTTGTAATAGGCGAGATACTGGTATTCCTTCCGCTTACCCCTCACCTCAACTTTATCATTTTCGTTTACGGTCATTCCGTTTACGGCCTTTTTCCCGTTAACAAAAACCAGCCCGTCTTCAACGAGCTTATCGGCCTCTCGGCGAGAAGCAAGTCCGGCATCCCTGACATATTTATTTATTCGGATAGGGTAGTTCATGTTTTTCCATACTTTGCTTTTTAGAGTTCCAGGGCAATTAACCCAAACTTTTTAATTTTCTCTTTAGCCGCTCTTGTTTCCACCGACTTTTTACCAGATTTTATATCCAGAAAAATACCTTTATTTACCGCCCTGAACCTAAGAATATGTTTAATCATAAAAAATTAAAATTGAAAAAATCACAATTTTATTCTATAATATCTAATAATTGCCGGGTCGTCTAATGGTAGGACTCCAGATTTTGGATCTGGCTATATAGGTCCGAATCCTATCCCGGCAGCCAAGTTGACACAATCTAATTTTCGGAGTACTATTAATTGTCTTGTGAACTCAATAGAGTCTCGGGAACCGGGGCTTTTTTGTTCATCCCGAACGAAGTAGCCCTAACGGGTTCGGGAGTCGTAGCAACAATTAACCAGT
>JBBDZW010000042.1:0-12147 GCA_040899895.1 Minisyncoccota bacterium | reverse complement strand
CTTTGGAAGCCCCGACCTAAACCATTGACGATTTTAAATTTGTAAAAAAAGATAAATTGGAGGAAGAACCGGCCGAAGAAGAGACCGCCGGTGAATCATCTCAAGAAAAGAAAGACGAACAGAAGACCGAACCAGAAAAGGACAAATAATGTCCACCCGTTTGGAATTTTGAAGCCCGGCTCTGATTTGAAGACCGGGCTTTTGATTTCTAAGTTATCCACAGATTTACCATAACGACCTTGAAGGTCGTTATGAATTAATATTGTTAAAAGCTTCAAATATCGAGTCTAAATTTCCGGCCAATATTTTTTCTATGTTTCCCCAGCTTTTCTTTATTCTATGGTCGGTTATTCTGTCTTGGGGGAAATTGTATGTTCTTATCTTTTCTGACCGGTCGCCGGTGCCTATTTGCTTTCGGCGTTCCTCGGTAATGTTGCCGGTTGCCTCGGCCTTTTTTATTTCCAAGAGTTTGGCTCTCAGGATGTCCATAGCCTTATCCCTGTTTCTTTGCTGAGATCTTTCTGCTCTGGACGAAACGACAATACCCGTCGGCTTATGAAGTACTCTGACTGCTGTTTCCACTTTGTTGACGTTTTGACCTCCGGGTCCTCCGGCGCGGGAGAATGTGACCTCAATGTCATCGGGTCGTATCTGAAGGTCGCTTTCGTTGGCCTTAGGCAAGACCGCCACAGTTATTGTGGAAGTGTGTATTCTCCCACCCTTTTCTGTTTTTGGAACTCTCTGAACCCTGTGAACCCCGGATTCGTTTCCCATTTTTGTGTAGGCTCCGGAACCCCGCATCTCAAAAACCACTGTTTTGTAACCCCCAATGTTATTTTGGCTGGAGTCAATTACTTCAAATCCCCAATTTTTTAATCCGGCGTATTTTCTGTACATACTAAAAATTTCCGCCGCAAAAAGGGCGGCTTCATCGCCTCCGGCGCCGGCGCGTATTTCAACTATTGCCTCATCGTTTGAATTACGAGGTTTTTGCTGGGGCTGATATTGATACATTATTTTTTAGCCTTCTTTTTTCCTTTCGGAGATGCAACTTGGGCTGATCTTTCGAGACGTTTTTTGAATTTTTCAACCCTTCCTTGGGTATCAAGTATTTTTTCTGTTCCCGTATAAAAAGGATGACAGTTTGAACAAATGCCAGTGGAAATTTCCGGCAAAGTTGAGCCGGTAGTCCATTGGTTGCCGCAGGCGCATTTTACCTTGGCGTTTGGGTAATATTGTGGGTGGATGTCTGGTTTCATAATGTATGGATTTTAATACAAATCCTCCAAAAAATCAAATTTTGCCTTAACCCCCAAAATCCCCTCCCCATTTCTCATCGCCTTCCTCATAGAACAATCGCGACTCGTCTTCTAATTTTTCTACAGAGTTCCTTGACCGGCTAAAGCACGGTCAGGAAACCACTCCGAGCGACCATTCGGGGATAACCCCGACCCGGCCATGCGGGCGCTTCGCTACCCCGTTCCGGGTCACCCCGAATGGTTCCCAGAAAAATGTCGTCGCTTATCTGCGATTGTTACCTATGTGTCGGCAACGATGATAAATAGGGAGTTGGTTTTGGGAAGCCAACAACAGAATAACAAACTATTGATTTTGGGCGGTTCTTTTGATACTATGTCTCGATATGCCAGGTAGTAGAACTTCCGACTGCCTGGCGGCAATTATTAATTAATATCGGAAGTTTCACTACCTGGTATGGCTGAACTTAATACTATAGAATCACAAGTTAATTACGAAGAAATGCTTAAGGCGGGTATGCATTACGGTCGCAAAAAGACCGTTTTGAATCCGTTAATGAATCGCTACGTCTTCACTGTTAGGGACGGAATTTGCATTATAGACCTCCTTAAAACCCAGGCCCATTTGGTGAGTTCTCTTGATTTTTTAAAGAAAACAATAAATCTGCCTAATGGCGGGAGGGGTTTGGTTTTGTTCGTCGGAATTACAAAACAATCATCGGAATCAATGAAACGATTGGCCGAATCTTTGAATATGCCTTATGTTTTGGATAGGTGGCTGGGCGGAACCTTGACCAACTATAAGGTCATTAATTCCAGAGTGAAGAAACTTGAAGAGCTGGAAAAAGATATGAAGAGTGGAGCTTTAGACAAATATACCAAGAAAGAGCGTTTATTGTTTTCTAGGGAACTGGCAAAAATGACGACTAGGTTTGAAGGATTAAAAAAACTCACTCGTTTACCGGATGCCATATTCGTATCCTCGTTGAAAGAAAGCTCGCTGGCTGTCCGAGAAGCCAAGAAGATGGGCATTAAGATTATTGGCATAGCCAACACAGACTCTAATCCAAACGAAGCCGATTGCATTGTTCCGGCCAATGACCGCTCCAAAAGATCTATAGATTTGCTGGTAGACACCATAATAAAGGAACTCGCGGAATAATATTTACATATTTTTTAATGTCAGATACGGATAAAGTCAAACAACTACGAAACAGCACCGGCCTTCCTCTCGGTCAAATCAAGAAAGCTTTAGATGAGGCCAACGGAGATGAAGCCAAAGCCATAGAGATTTTGAAGACTCAAGGTGTTTCGGTGTCTCAAAAAAAATCTTCCCGAGAAGTAAAAGAAGGCGTTATTAATTCTTATATTCACGCCAATAAAAAAATTGGAACAATGGTGGAACTTCTTTGCGAGACTGATTTTGTCGCCAGGAACACGGAGTTTCAGCAACTTGCCCACGATTTGGCTATGCATATTGCGGCAGTTCGTCCGGGAACTTTGGAAGATCTTCTCTCCCAGCCATTCGTTAAAAATCAGGATATAACGGTAAAAGAACTCATCAATCAGCTCATCGCTAAATTAGGAGAAAATGTTCAGGTCGGCAAGTTCGAAATATTTGAAATTTAAAATAATATGTATCTACTAATACCTTTAATTTTGATTTTGGCGTCTGCAACAGGAATTTTTTATATTATTTGGAAAAAAATGCCATATCTTCGAAAACTATCCGTGACCGATATTCCTTCGGATTCAAACTTTCTATTTAGTATGTTTCCAGAATTAGCGAATGGCATTAATACCACGCGTTTGAAACAATATCGCGCCATTTGGCTTCTTGAGTTGGAGAAGTTTTTGCGCCGATTAAGGGTTTTGTCTATGAAGATGGACAGAGGTTCTTATTCGCTGATAACAAAAATAAGAAATGTTACAGAAACAAAACATGAGAAATCGGATTCCTTGGTTATATCCGAGGCCAAAGATATTAGTATCATTTCTAAATCAGCAGAATTGAAAAAAGAAGAAAGCGTTGAAGATTGGAAAAAAGAAGAGCAAAGATTAATAATTGAAATTGCTAAAAATCCCAAGAACTCCTCTCTCTATGAAGTATTGGGCGATCTCTACATTAAAATGGGAAATTTCTCCGACGCCAAAGAGTCCTACGAGGCGGCCATAGAGCTTAATCCCACAAAAGAAGATCTCATTAAAAAACATTCCCAGGCCATCGAAAAGGTGTTATAATATCGCCCAGGATAAGCCGACCTAGCTCAACGGTAGAGCAACGCTTTTGTAAAGCGAAGGTTCCGAGTTCAAGTCTCGGGGTCGGCTCCAATTTTTATAAAGGTATCCTACGAGCCGTTTATAAAACATAGGTTATGAAAGGTGAATTTATATTAAAATTTCTTAAAGGGACCATAAACACCGGTAAAGAATTCTATGCAATTTATAATTGGACCCCGCTCTACTATAAAGGTTTTTATGTATCCGGTCCTAATTACAAAAAAACATATAGCGGATTTAAAAATCTGGAACATCGAGGAATCATCAAAAAGGTCAGCAAAAGTCGATTTAAGTTTACTGAAAAAGGCAAGGTGTGGCTTAAGTCGTCTTCATTGAAATATTATAAAGACATGGGCATTAAATGGGACAGGAAATGGCGAATAATTATTTTTGATATTCCGCAGGAGTTTCACAACAAAAGAAACCAGTTCAGAAAAAAACTCAAATCATCGGGTTTCTATATGATTCAAAAAAGCGTTTTTGCTTTTCCATATCCCTGTGAGAAAGAATTATTTGATTACACAAAAGACCTACAAATTTCAGAATACATAAATATTATTGAAGCTGATAATTTAGGCTCCGTCAGTCAAGAAGTAAAGAAATTTTATAATTTGTAACCTCGTCCTAACCTCGATTTTTATAAAGGTATCCTACGAGCCATTTATAAAATTGGCGGCGATTATTGTTTTATGTGGTTTTTTGAGTTATAATAGTTGTTGTAAGAATTATTGGGGGTGTGGTAGAGTGGTCAATTACAGCAGACTGTAAATCTGCCGGCCGATGGCCTACGCAGGTTCGAATCCTGCCGCCCCCACCAAGTTCTTTACACGCCGTTGTAGCTCAGTGGTAGAGCAACTCCATGGTAAACCAAATTGCCCACTACAGAGGAAACTCTGTAGTGAATCCCGAATAACGGTTAAAGGCCCAACGGGTTCAGACCGTGGCGGCTCTGCCGCCCGAACGACTGACAAGGGGAGCTTAAATGCTTAAGATACAGTCTAATCTTCTTATAATCCGCCAGTTGGCGGAGAAGTAGAGGTAATCATGAAGGAGTAGGTCGTCGGTTCAATCCCGACCAACGGCTCAAGGGTCGGTAAAAATAAATAGAATAAAATATATGTCACAAGATAATTTATTGAGGTTAAAATGTACGGTGTGTAAGCGCGCCAACTACTACACTTCAAAGAATAAAAAATTAGTAGAGCGGAAATTGGCGTATCGCAAATTTTGTAAATGGTGTAAAAAAACTACACCGCACAAAGAAGCAAAAATGACTGGGTAATCCGTCATTTTGGGGGCATAGGCTAATGGTAAACTGCTTCTCTCCAAAAGAAGATTTCGAGGTTCGAGTCCTCGTGCCCCCGCAAGAGAAGACAATAAAACAGCTATTAAGCTGTTTTATTGTCTATTTGTCAATATTGCTTATATATTTTTTTTGCTATTATTGTGGCAAGAACTTTGAAAATTGAAAGAGGACTCCATGGAAATTCAGAAGGGCGCAAAGATCGGATTAATTTCACGGATTGACTTCGGGTCGAAAGGTTTTCGCCAGTCGGTGGTTAATGCCGGCTTCGAAACCTTCCACAAAGAGGGAACTCACTTCAATGTACTTGTGGGTGGTTTGATCGCCGAACAGGCCGTTGTTAGGGAGATGAGGGCCTATATCAAAGGGGTCATTGAGGCTGAAAGGGGCCGTATCAAAGAAAAGAATGAGCGGATCAAAAACGTCAACAAAAAGAGGAAGAAGCAGCTTCCTCTCATGCCACTTTTGACGGGTGAACAGCTTTTTGTCAGAAAATCGGATATCGAGGAAGAATTTTTGAGGGGAGTCGCCAAAGAATTGGCCAAGATCATTCCTGTTTTGAACGAGAAAGATTCCGAAGATCCCAGCAAAGAAAAACCCATTGATCTTTTTATCACTACCAGCCCCGCTTTTGATGGGGACATTGGTGAAAGGGTCGCCCAGCTTCTGTCAGAACAGAGGAACGACATTCGGGTTTGGAACGTTGGCGGGGACAGATTCCCCGTAAAATACGTCAACAAGCTCCTGTGGATCCTGACCCCAGTAAAGGCGGTTTGGATGCGCGGAGATTATTATTCAACGGCTGTCGAAAGGGTCATCAAAGATAAGACCAAGCAAACCTCCCAGAGCTCGCCGGATATTTATGTGGTCGGCGGATTTGGTTCAAGCATCCATAAGCCCAAGGGCGAACTGAAATATCAGTATGTTTCTGTTCCCGCTTGCCATCGACTCGAGGAAACCAGAGTCAGCGAGAACCAGATTGGTGTCAGCGTTCTTGAATTCCCGGCTGACGGAAGTCAGCATCTTTTCAGGACTTATAACCTGAAGGATCTTGTAAGCAAAGAGTTGAGCTTCATTGCTCCTCCTGAAGGTGCCTCACTTGTCCAAAAGAAGATGATAGAGATCATGAAAACCAACGGATGGGCCACCAGAGGCATCTTTGTAAACGAATTGAAACTTTCTGGTGAAGAAGTCGACAAGGCCCTTAAAAGTCTAATGAAAAAGAAGACCTTCCGTAGGAATGGAGAGAATTGGCCCGGAATTGCTTATCGGAAAAAGAGCAAAAAGTATTATTTCGACCTCAACTACGTTCAGAGGTTTCTGAAATACGCCTCTTTTGGCGGATCATTGAACGAAGACAGGATCGTCTCCTTGGCTTGTATGCATGCCGGGTCCAGAGAAACTGACTACCACTTTCTTGTCAATGAAGTGCCAAACATCATTCTAAGGCAGAATGCCAGCATCCTTGTGGATGCGGGCGATACCAAGGAGGGCTTGAAGCACGACTTAGATAAAAAGGGCGAAATTGTTGCCGGAATGGCGAACAACACCATTCAGGAAAAATTTGCCGCTCACTTGCTCGGAACAGTTATCTTCAAAGTGTTCCTGGAAAGATTTTCTGCGTTACTCAAGGAATGTGATAAAGACAAACTCACTCCGGAAAAAGTTTCGGAGATGGTTAACAAGGCGCTTCTGATCTTTATTTATATTTTGGGCAATCATGATCTTTGGGAGGCAGGGGATGGCCACGAGCCGCTCGTTGTTTTCCGGGCCGTCCTGGTAAGGTTTTTGACAGACCGCATTCATGAATATTTGAATGCCCAGAAGTTTCCATATCAGCCAATGACAAAATTGGTTGAAGGAAAAGTTCTGTGTCAGGAATTTTATACTCTTCCTTCCGGATTGAAGATGTCCATTCAACATCCTCATATGGCGCGAGCGAAGACAACTTCGATCCGGCCTCAGGAGATGATGGACTATGGTAAACGCCATGACTGCCAAATCACCATCGGCGCCAACTTTCACGTCAGTGAAAGTGTGGATGACTGGGATCAGGACCTTGGTCAGTGTCATTGTCAGCAGATCGGCACCATGAAGCATGGCTCGAATTTTGAAAGACACAAGATGAAGATGGTTGACCAGGGAGTCGGTTATTTGAGAATTCTCTCGGGCAGGGATGATTACTTCAGAAGCCCGAACAGGGTACTGATGGGCGAGACCGCCTTTTATGGAGCACCCAAACCAATCCCACCAGTAGATAATCTTTCTATGGTAAATGTTTTTGTGAAAGAGTTGGGAGTCGATCCTCTCGACTAATCAAAAATCCGCTTTAGCGGATTTTTTTATTTTCTTAAACAGAAAAATAGATATTTTTTTAGAAAATATCTATTTTTAATTTATGGGATTTTTCTTTGGAGTGTTCTATCTGGCGAAGAATTATTTCAACGTCTTCCACTTTGTACAGCCTATAGTTATTCACAGGGTTTCGGTAGGCGACAAGCTTGCCGCGCGTGTCCCAGTTGCGAATCGTCAAGGGGGTGACACCGAGCAGGCGAGATACTTCTTTTACTGTCAGGAATTTTTTGGGCATTAGGTTAATTAATTTAAAAGTTTATTTATTTGAAGTTAAAAGATTAATAAAAGTATTGATAGGACTTTTTATTACATCTGTATATTTCTATGAACCATTTCTTATTAACGTTTATAATTCTTTATGTACTAATTTTACTTTTTTTGATGAATAGGAGTCAAGTTGATAAATAAGCCGAGGGCTCATGGACTAGGGCTTAGAGATGGAAATTCTCTTAGCAATCGGCTCTCGACTCTTAGCTCACTTATCAACATTTTTTCAACACCTCAAGGTATACTTAAGAGGTTAGTTTAATTGGATTTTTTAATATCCGATACCGTATCGGATATCGGCTGAAAAACAGAATGCACATCTTGGAAAATTTTAAGAAGAAAACGGATAAAAATAACCAAGACCTCGCTTGGAGCGAGGTCTTGGGGAATGCACACCGTACCCCACAGTTTATCGAAGGGTTCGGTTTTTTAATTTTAACATAATTTTATCTCTCTGAAAATGACTGAAAACGAACTTAAATTAATTGAGAAAAAAACGGGAAAGAACTGGCTTTCCATGACCGAAGCTTCCCGACGCTGTTCCTACTCGCAGGAATATTTAAGTTTGCTTGCAAGAAGAGGAAAAATTTATGCTCAAAAAATTGGAAGAAACTGGTACACGACAACAGATGCACTGAATGATTATTTAAAAAAACAAAGTTTAACCATTACAGTTCCGAGAAATGTTATTGGCAGATTAACATCATCTCTTACACCGGAAGAACCGGAAGGAGGAGAGGATATCGAAACTGGCCATGAAAGACATTCCAAAGTTTTTGAAGAATTTGAACGACTTAATCCGCAACTGTTTAAATCAAAATCTGACGAAGAAAAAACCCAAATTGGACATTCTCCATTTAAAGCCTACGCCGAAAATGGAGAAACAACGGAAACAGCAAAAACAGAAGGGGGAGAAGCTCAGAAAGAGGTTTTGAGCAAACTGGATCAATTATCGGAATCGCTCGGAAATTTTGCCGAACGCATCACAAGGAAAATAGAAGAGCCGAAAGAGGAGCCGCTGACTCCGGAGCAGAATGAATTTTTTGATATCGAAGTTTCTTCCAGAACACATCGCTTCAAGGTTTTTGATCGTTACGCCCGTTCCCTGATGTCTAACCCAACCAGCATGATGGCGGTAATGATAACGGCGGTGGTGGTAATATTTTTACTTGCCGGAGGTTTTAGTTTTGGTCAAGCCGATTATGTTGTTCAACAAATTAGAAATGCTTTCAAGGACGCCGATACTCTGCAAGGGCATTTTCCCGGCACTCATGCCAATGAGGTTTTAGTTTTGGATAAAGCGGGAAACGTTTCTATTTTTGGTCATATAGAAACACAGGGACAACTTCGTTCCCGTGTTGAAAACGGGATTGCTCCCATTGTCGTTGATTCAATGACAAAAGTTGAAAATTTGAATGCGGATTATTTTGACGATTTAGATTCTAAAGATTTTACGCTCGCGTTTGTAACAAAGAATGGAAATATTACCACCGAAAATGTTTTTTTGGATGGTAACGTGGAAGTCGGCAAAACCCTTACGGTTAAGGGCGCGTTTAAGCTTATGAACTCCTTGGATGTTTACGGAAGACTTGGCGTTTTCGGCGAAGCGGTGTTCGGAAAAAATATAACTTTGACCGGAGGCGACTTGGTTCTGGAAAAAGGGACAATTAAAATATCAAACCCGAGTTTGATCAAAAATCTCAATGCCGAATTTCTGGATGGCCTGCGTAAGGGAGATATAAATCTTGATCTTGTTGTGTCAAACGGAGCAACAACTTCCAAGTCTATAAGCGTGGGAGGCATCACTTCTTCCGGGCCTGGGTTTTTTGAATCCAGTATTTGGAGTCCAACGGCCTCATTCAAAACTCTTGGCGTTGGCGGTGATGCTTCATTTGGCAAGGTCGGCGAGAATGTTTCTTTTGAGGTGTATTCAAACAGATTCAGTCTAGACAGAAATGGTAATGTTAATTTTGGAGGCAGTTTGATTGTCGGCGGGAGTGTTAAATCAGATTTAATACCATCCGGTTCGTTTGATTTGGGTTCGGCGGCAAATCCCTGGGATAATATTTTTGGAAATACGGCAACATTTAATAATTTAGTTGTTTCCGGAAGTTCTAATTTTGCCGGAACATCCAGTTCGTCATTTAGAATAAATACAGATAATGCCACAGCCGACACCGAAGACTCATATCTTTCTTTTGAAAGAGGAACAACAACTCCTAATGCCACATTAAAATGGAACTCAACTAATAACAGGTTTGAGTTCAACGAACCATTATTTATAGCCAGCTCTAGCACCCAAACGATTTTTTCCGTCTCCGGTGGTCCGGCATCCATATCCAACACATTATATGTAGAAAATACGGGGAATGTGGGAATAGGAACAACCGTCCCAATTCAGAAATTACAAATTAATGATACGGCAACGGCCGCCTTCGTGGTAACTTCGGCGGGCCAAGTCGGCATTGGCACCACATCTCCCACCACCAAACTCGATGTTATCGGTGCGGCTTCGGTTTCAAGCCACTTTGAAATAGGCGATGCCACAGACGGAAGCGATTACTTGGTGGTTAACTCACAAATAAAATCACATCTTATCCCTTTCGATAACACCCGTGACGTCGGTTCCGCAACCAATCGTTGGAGGACGGTCTTTGCCGATAAGATTGACGCCACAGAGATCACCGGTGCTTCGGTGTCTTTTGGCGGGACTAATAACGAAACATTTACCATAAACGCCGACAATGCCACAGCCGATACCGAGAACTCACAATTTGTCTTTGAACGGGGTTCCCCAACCACCAATGCCCAATTTCAATGGGATGCGACCAATAAGAGATTTAATTTGAACTTTCCGGTGTTTATCCAAACCGCCGATCCGTCCGAGACAACTAACAATTTCACCAAACTTATCCTCAAAGGCACCGCTGATCAGGGTTCAAATGACTATTTTGAAATACAGAATGCCGGCGGTTCTCGGCTCCTGCTTGTCGAAGAAGGCGGCCGGCTCGTCGCCTCCGGCTCATTTCAGGCGGGGGGCAACTCTGTGGCGTCGGTGAGCTATTCACGATTTGGGACTAATACAACCGGCCACGGCTTAAGTTCTGCAAATGATCTTTTGATTTCGGGCAAACTTGAGGTGGACGGCGATATCTATTTTGACGGCACAGTAAGCATCACCACCGCCTCCGCTTCAAATTTTTATGCCCAGCCGGGCACGGCTGCTTCCCCGTCGTTTTCTTTCATTGCCGACCAGGATACGGGCATGTTTAGGCCGGCCGTTAACCAGCTTGGTTTTTCTACGCTCGGCGCCGAACGAATGCGCATCGACTCGACCGGCAACGTTGGGATTGGGGAAACGGGGCCTGGAAATTTACTTCATATTCGCAATACCTCTGCTGTTGCCGGGCCAAATTTAGAGATTGATTCTTCGCTATTGGACGGCTCTGATTTCATGGGCGGAGTTGTTTTTTCAATTATCGGTCTTGACAGGGCTGCTATCAGAGCGAAAGAGCATACGGCCGACAGATATGGTCTTGAATTTCAGACATTCGACGGTACTACGCTTGACACAAAAATGACCATTCTCGGCAACGGCAATGTCGGTATCGGCACCACCGCGCCCGTAAATAAACTCCATGTTGTCGGCACATCAATAATCTCCGAAGACACTACCGCCAACGCAACATCAAAGACAAGTAAATTCGGAAGCGAGGCCTATACTATTGCTCAAAACCCTTTCTATACACTTTTATCTACCGCGGAATCCGCTGACAACACGGTTTTCCTTGGCGGAGGGGCAAGCGACGGCCAGGCGGCTACGATTCTAAAATTCTATACCGCTTCGGCTATCAATACCGCTATTGGCACAGAGAGAATGAGGATAACTGCCACAGGAAATGTGGGAATAGGAACAACATCACCAATCGCCCTAACCCACATCGTCGGCGACATCGCCACGTTATTCAATGTCGCCTCGGGTTCAAATTCCAGATTTATTGTCTTGGAAACCGGCAATGTCGGCATCGGGACGACGAATCCCACCACCAAACTCGATGTTATCGGCAACGCCTCGGTTTCCCAAGACTTCGAAATCGGAGGCAACCTCATCGTCGGTGGCAATTTATCAGGCGGGACATCAATATCCGGCAACTTTACGCCAATCACCGACAATACCTATTCTCTTGGCTCAAACGATTTGAGATGGAAGGATGTTCATGTCGGACCGGGGAGTTTCAGAATATCTTCAACAACAGGCACATCGGGAACCACGGCTAACTACACGCTCGGCACTCTTACCTTCGGTTCCGGCTCGTCTTTATCGTTCGGCACTCAAGCCGTCGGCACGGGGAACAAAGGCACTCTGGAATTCCGCACCGACAACACGGCGAGGATGTACATCAGCGGAACCGGCAACGTCGGCATCGGGACGACGGGGCCGGGAGCTAAGCTCGAAGTCAACGGCACGATCCTTGGCCAGAGTACGATTACCTCCCTTACCACATTTCAATCGCAGTCCGGCAATGACTTGCGTCTTAATGCAGGCAGTGTAAACAGAGACATTTTCATGCAAGTGAATGGGTCAACGCTCATGACGGTGCAAGGGAGCACCGGCAACGTCGGCATCGGGGCGACGGGGCCGAACGCCAGATTAGAAGTCCAAGTTCCATCTACTACGGCCTTGAT
>JBBDZW010000041.1:0-1792 GCA_040899895.1 Minisyncoccota bacterium | reverse complement strand
TCCATTACTATGGCAATTATGTCTATTTGCCATTCCCGGTCGGGGCATCTCTTTTCGGCCAGATATGTGCGCGCGGCGCGGACTATTCTTTTTAGTTTTTCTCTGTTTACTCGTAATTCTGGTTCAAATCCGGCAATTTCTTTGCTGTTGGCCTTGACCTCAACAAACACCAGAATCTCGTCCTTTTGAGCGATTAAATCTATTTCTCCCCATGGTTTTCTATAATTTCCAGCCAAAATCGTGTATCCCCTGGATTCTAGGAATTCGGCGGCGTATTTTTCGGCAATGTTTCCAAATTTTGTCCTTTCAGTAATAGGCATTGTAGGTCTGACCAAATTTATCATCAACTGTTTATCAACACAATCGATTGACACCGAATAATTAAAAAGATAACATTTATGGAGTTAATTCTCGCAAGAGGATTTTTGCTTTTTCCGGCCAACAGAGCCATTTTAGGCCCTTTTGGCTGAAAAGTGAATTCGTGGTGAATTCTTAAGCTCAAAACACCATTAGGACCAAGCTCAAAAATTTAATATCGTCCCGTTTTTCAAGTTTTTACGGCATTCTCCTGTTGGCCCTGTTTTTGATTGCTTTTAAAGGTGGCTCCGGAGATGGAAAGCTTGGCGGTCTGATAAAAAATTATATTGAAGAAACATCAGCTTCAATAACGATTACCAATACGTCGCACAATCAAATAGCAGATCTGACCAGTTTGGCCGTTATGCAGGATATGGGTCAAGGAGGTCCGGAAACAGAATTAGAGCTATCCACCGTTCAAGATAGCTCTTTTGTTTCTAATAGTCCCGTGTCTACGGATTATTTGAACTTTGGTTTCAAGCAAAATCAGATAGTTGAGTATGAGGTTCAGCCGGGGGACGCACTTTCTTTTATTGCCTCCGACTATGGAGTAAGCATTAACTCTATTATTTGGGCCAATAATCTGAAAAATGCCGATAGTATAAGCCCCGGACAAACTTTAAGGATACCTCCGGTTACGGGGGCTATTCATAAGATTAAGAAGGGGGATACACTTGAATCCATCGCAAAAAAATATGGCGTTGAAAAAGAAAAAATCATAGCTTTTAATAGGCTAATAGATAGCGGAAAGCTGTCTATAGACGAAGAAATAGTGGTTCCAGACGGAAAAATGGCTACGACTGTGGCGCGAACGTCAGCCTCGTCTGTTGCAAGATTTTCTTATCTGCCTGATCTTGGTTCTTATTTTCTTATTCCAACCCAGGGCCGCACCAGTCAGGGATTACATGGAAGAAATGGAATAGATTTAGCTAATTCCTGCGGCACCCCAATCTATGCGGCTGCTGATGGAAATATCGCTATTGCTAATGGCAATAATGGATGGAATGGGGGATACGGCAACAATATAAAAATAACTCACTCTAACGGCACAGAGACGCTTTATGCCCACCTTCAGAAAGTTTTAATATCGCAGGGGTCCGTACAAAAAGGGCAACTGATCGCCTTAATGGGCGGTAAGAAAAATTCTCCCGGCGCCGGCCGTTCAACAGGCTGCCATCTGCATTTCGAGGTGCACGGTGCCAAAAATCCTCTCGCAAAGTAGTATCCATCCCATCTTCTTGTCGGGGGCTTTAGCTCCACAACTCATGCATGAGTGTGGGGCTTTACATTTGTCGTAAAATTTGATATAATATAAACACAAGGATTAGGTCAGATGTTTGACATTTTAGCCCCGCTAAGCGGGACAGGAGGATAGACATGAGAGGCAAATTCGTCGTCGCTTTCTTTCTCGTCGCCGCTTTTGCGGCGACGGGGT
>JBBDZW010000040.1:0-13248 GCA_040899895.1 Minisyncoccota bacterium | reverse complement strand
GTAATCGTACTTCTTGGCCAAAACCTGCAGCTGGAAAAATCCCTCCCTCACAGGAGATTCGTCTCCGGCAGAGCCGGACGCACTCAAGAAATTTTGTTTCGCATTTTTATCAATCATCGAACAGAGCACAAAAGCTCCATTCAGTGCAGAAATTTAAAAGAGCGAACGAGAGGATAGATACCTTACATCGAGATTCACGAGAACCACGATATGATTAGTGTCTATGCTAATTATATCGCATTGCGTAAAACCCAACAATAGAGCTAACAGTAACAAATATCTCAGCCTTATTCCTAAGAGGAACGTTCGCAGGCCGACTGGGCCGAGAGAGAGCAAAAACCCACCAGGGTTTTATGCGGTCCTCGTGGGATAAGGCTGAGATATTTGTGTAAAAATCTTTACTAAATATATATAAACATTTATAGATTTTTGCCCAAAATCACCTTTAGTGTCTGGTCGGCGCAGTTCTTCCAATCGAACATTTTTACCCTGTCGTAGCCCCTGCCCACCAGGATATTTCTTAGGTCAATGTCTTCCATAACCGTTTTTACCGCATTTGAGATATCCACAACGTTATATGGGTCCACTAGTATTCCGGCATCCCCGACCACCTCCGGCAAAGAAGAATTATTGGAGACAATTACCGGCGTTCCGCAAGCCATTGCCTCAAGAGGCGGAAACCCAAACCCCTCAAAAAAAGACGTATATGCAAATACGGATGCCAATGAATAATAAAACTTTTTATCTTCATCTTTAATGTGATTCTTAAATATTATTTTGTTTTTATGACCGGACATATCGGCCTGCCGGAAAATGTCTTTAAACAGCCATCCTTTAGCTCCAACTATAACCAAATGAAGTTCGGGTAAATTCCCCGAGTCTTTCAAAATATCAAATGCTCTGATGAGGGTTGGGATATTTTTCCTGGGCTCAAGCTTGCCGAGAAATAAAATAAAATTTTTAGGAAGGCCGTTGGCTATTCGAAAGTATTCAAGCTTGTCTTCGGCCGGTCTTCGAATGTCCTCCGAAATGCCGGAATAAATCTTTTCTATTCTCTCCGGCCCGATGCCGTATTTTTCGACAAGGTCGTTCTTGGTCGACTCCGACACAGCAATTATCTTATCGGGCAGGTCAAGTTTATTGAGTGAACGAATATGAAACCTATGCCACAGGTCACGCCTCAAAGAGAAAAATTCTTTGAAGCGCAAATACGAAAGGTCATGAAAGGTCATTACTCTCCGGCAATAAGAATTCAGAGGCGCAATAAGGAAGTGCGGGGAGAAGAATACCTCCACTCCCCCAACAAGATCGTCGAGCTTTGGATAATTAAATAATTTAGAAGATGAGAAAATAAATTTATTAGAAAGAGGACTGTGAATAACTTCAATGTTTTCTAATCCTGTCCAACTATATTTTGCTATCCATGCCGGGTCTCCGGAATAAAAAAGCTTGAATTTAATTTCTGGATTTTCCGGAAGCATGCGGGCAAGGAGGTTTTCAGTATACTCCTCTACTCCACTTTTCACCGGATTACCTAAAACACGAATATCTATTCCAACTCTCATTTGAGTTGGCTTAAAATATTTTTTCTAAAGACAGACATGTCGAACTTTTCTGCTTGCCGGCGGCATTCCAGTGGATCAAATTCCATGTTTTTGAATTTATCGATAGCTTCCATTAGTGACGCCTCCGTCATTTCTTTAAAAAAGATGCCCGTCTTCCCTTCTACCACGGTTTCCAGCGCTCCCCCCGCCCCATAGGCAATCACCGGTTTGCCGGAAGCCATCGATTCTAAGGGCACAATGCCAAAGTCCTCCTCTTGCGGGAATATCAAGGCACGCGAGCCGGCATAGAGGTCTGCCAGTTGTTCATCTGAAACAAGGCCAAGAAATTCAATGTTTTTAGCTTTTAGCTTTGAGCTTAGGGCTTTAAGCTTTTTTAGTTCCGGACCTATGCCCACTATCTTCAGTGGCAAACCAAGCCGGCTGAACACTCTGATCGCCAGGTCAAACCTTTTGTAAGACACCAGCCGGCCAACCATTAAAAAGTATTTGCCATTTACAGAATTTATTTTTCCAATGCTAAATTTTGAGACATTTACAGGAGGGTAAATGACCGTGGATGGCTGGCGATAATATTTAACAACCCTCTCTTTGATAAAATTTGATATCACCCAAAAATTATCAACCCTTCTGGATGCTTCTTGGTCCCACATCCTCAAATAGGTAATAAAAGGGGGGAGAAATTTTTTTATAAATTTGGAGTATCCAAATTCTTCAACAAATTTTTGACTATCATCCCAAAGAAACCTGGGCGGGGTCAAGCAATAGCATATATGCCTGGTACCGGGTTTTGTAATGACACCCTTAGCGAAAGAAGCGGATATGGAAACAACCGTGTCGTATTCGGAAAAATCGAACTGCTCCATAGCCAGAGGCATCAACAAGGGAAAAACCCGATGGTGTTTTTTGGCTAAAGGAATTTTTTGCAAAAACGAAGTATGGATAACCTTGCCCTCAAACACCTCTCCGGTGGCATTGCGGTCATATAACAATGTATAAATAGGCGCTTCCGGGAAAAGGGCGCATAAAACTTGAAGCATTCTTTCGGCCCCCCCGAACTGATTTAAATACTCATGGACAAAAGCGATTTTCATTAAACAGCCGATTTATCCGTCAGCATTTTAAAAACGGTCTTGAGCATTATCTTGATATCCATCCACAACGACCAGTGTTCAATATAATACGTATCCAAAGCAACCTCCTGTTCGAAGGGCAGGTCGGAGCTTCCCGATACCTGGGCGATGCCGGTAGCGCCGGCTTTAATGGCCAAAACCCGCTTGTGGTGTTTCTCATATTTTTCTATTTCGTCCGGCTGATGAGGACGCGGCCCAATCAAGCTCATCTCCCCTCTTAGAATATTCCAAAACTGGGGAAGCTCGTCTATTCTGTATTTTCTTATCAACCGACCGACTTTCGTGATACGGGGATCGTTTTTCATTTTAAACAAAGGTCCGTCCTGCCTTTCGTTGAATACGACTAAAGAGGCCTTGATCTCCTCGGCATTCTTTACCATTGAACGGAATTTTATGAGTTCAAATTCCCTATTCCGACTGACACGCTTTAGCCGGACAAAAACCGGACCGTCTGTTTCCCACTTTACGGCAAAGGCCACTATGACAAAGACGGGAGACAACATAACCAGCCCCGCCGAAGCGCCCAGGACATCCAAAGTACGCTTGGCGACCTTGCCCCAACCCTCAAGGGCTGTCCGCCTTAATTCTATTAGGGGCAAACCGTTAATGCTATCCACGTCAAAGTTGGTGGTAAGGGTTTGATAAATGTTGGGAATGAACTTGAAAACTAGATGATTCTCGTTGCAAAAATCAACGAGTTGAACGACTTTTTCCGCCGGATAGCTTGTATTGGTCAAAATAACCTCATCGATGCCGGGATTTTCCATGGCGGCCCGGACCTCGGCAAGTGCCGGATCGGTCAGATGCTTAGCCACGCGATAACCGGCGTGAGGATTATTGCTGATATCACTGATTATTTTTCCTGTCGCATCGTCATCCCCGATGACCATGACCCGGTGAATGCCAAAATCATATTTAGCGACAATAAAATTCTGTAGTTGTCTGATAAGTAGCCGTCCCATGCCAACAAAAATTATAGCAAAGAACCATCCGCCCAAAACCAGAAATCTAGAATTGAACAACTCCTGCCTCAAGAATATATAAATGATGACCGCCAGAACGGCCGCCGAAGAAGCGACCACGATCTTCATTAACTCTTCAACCCGTTTCATCCGTGTTTTCATTGAGTAGAGCCCCGATACGGCGTATGCCAGCAGGAATATCAAAGACACGCCCAAGACCAGATACGCATACTTTATAAGAGGCAAATTGAACTCAAAAAGAACCGGCCTAAAAGTATCCAGTATCTGGGTCCTTAAAAGATAGGTGGTTAATCCTGCCGCCAAAAGCATTAGAAAGTCTATCGGCAGACGCAGGACATTAAAAAATAGGTCGGCTTTCTTCATTTATAACTTGCTGGCCGCTCTGCCAGCTGCGTTCTAATAGGAAGGAAAATAACACAAAAAACGTCAATTTTCAACTTATTCTTGACCCCGCACTCAACGAGGATAAATTCTGCACCCGCAAAGGTGTAAGACCAGGAAGTTAATTCGCAGTTCTGGATTGCGAGATAACATCAAGGACCATCATCAGAACGACTGCCTTTGCTAATCCTCGTTGAGTGCGGGGTGGACTGGATTGTTTATTTTTGGTATAATTTATGTACCTTGTAAATTAGGTAATCGCCGTGGAGTGGCCCGCCTATGCTAAAGCTTCGGTGAGGCGCTTCGCGGAGGAAAGTCCGAGCACTTACTTACTGAAAAGTACTTAAAACGGTAGCGGGTAATTCCCGTCTGTAGCGATGCAAGAGGTGCGATCAGAGACGTCTTTCTTCGAAAGGAGAGGAAAGCTAAACCCAAAATGATCGATATTTAATCGAACATTAAAGCTTAGTCCCGATGGAGGGTAGAACATCGGGAGTGAAACGGCTAAATCCTTACTGGGGTGCAAGATCAAACCCAGCCCCACTTTTAACAAAAAAAGTGGGGCTGGGTAAAAGTAGATCGCTTGAGGCCAATGGCAACGTTGGTCCTAGATAAATGATTACCTCAGACAGAACTCGGCTTATTGTTTACAAGGCGTAAAAATCCCCATAAGGGGATTTTTACTTACAACAGTTTGTTGGTTTCTCTGTCCAGCACCTGATTCACTATTCTGTCCGCCTCAATATTGTCCTCCCTTCTTACGTGGCGAAAACTGACTACGCCAAAATCGGACTTGAGATTCCAGACCTCGACAAAATAATTTTGAAGATTTTTTTCTTTAATCTTATATTCGCCTTTCAATTGTCTTTCGATGAGTTCGCTGTCGAGAACGACTTCAACGTCGGTAGTTTTGGATCCGGTATTACCCACCAACTGCTTCAGTTTTTTCAAAGCAAAAATTACCGCTTTGTATTCGGCCTCATTGTTGGTCGCCTCGCCGAGATATTCCCCGTATTCTTTTTTCCATTCAATTACCGCTTTACCCTGAACTTGCTGAAGGGCTTCTATGACAACACCAATAGCCGAGGGTCCGGGATTTCCCCTCGCGCCCCCGTCGGTATGAATTAAGATTTTAGTTTTTTCCATGGAAGTTCCGAACAATTTTTTACATTAAAACCAGCTGACCGTTTGTGTCCGCCTCCTCCGTTGAATTTAGCGGCTAATTTTGAAACATCCACAGTGCCGTCTGACCTTAAAGAAATATGGACACTCCCATTACTTTCCTGAACCCACACTATGCCCATAGGGGGCAACTTCTTTGAAAGGACGTTGGCTATCTGGGAATTGAATATCGGCGAGTTAACGGCATAGGTTTTGTAACCCAAAAAGTTAACCAGATTAGCGTGATTTGAAATAATCCTTTCTATAACTCTGTCTTGATACTTCAATAATAACGAGCCGACCTCAACGTATTTGTTAAACTTTGACTTTGTCTCTATGCCGTTCGAGATCTCGTTCCACTTCGGAAAACTGAAATCAAACATATCAAGATAGGAAATAATCTCTTTTGTTTTAGGCAATTTAAATTTCCACAAGTCCATATCTTCAACGTATTCAAAGAACCTGGGCACTTTTATTTTTGGGTGAAAGTATTTCCATGAAAGGACAGCTCCAGAATGACTAATATCAAAAAGACCGTCGGGAACAAGTTTGGAGGCCTCTTGATTGGAAACATGATGATCGATCGCCACGAATTTTTTATTTTCGGAGATCAGCTTTTTTAAATATTGGACCGGATAGATCAAATCCACCATATATATTTCTTTACCTTTAAGCCCGCTTATCGGTTTGGTTCCCGGATCTATCCCGATATAATCGGCTTTATCGCCAAATTTCTTCCAAGCAGCCCAAGCCGCGCTAAACCCGTCCGTGCAGTCGGCGTGATACAAAACAACGATATTCTTTGTCGGTTTACGAATAATTTTTCTTTTTTCCAGAAATCTAATCATAATATCCTAAGGCCTCCAGGCCGGGCATTTTTTCTCCGGCCAAGAATGCCAACATCGCTCCGCCTCCGGTAGAAACAAAGTCAAACTTACCCTCCAGTCCGAATTTGTCAATCGCGGCGATGGTGTCGCCTCCGCCGACTATCTTCAAGGCATTCGAATCGGCTATAGCTTGGGCAATTGCTTTGGTGCCTTCGATAAACCTTTCGTCTTCAAACATTCCCATCGGCCCGTTCCAAATTATTGTTTTGGCCTCTTTAACTAACCCTACGTATCGTTTAATTGACTCGGGTCCCAAATCTAAAATCCTATTTTCAAAAATATTATAATCATCAGCCATTACCAGTTTCGGGTCATTTACATCAAGACCGGCCAACAACTGGTCATAATTTTCGTCAAAAACAGAGTTCCCTATATCCATACCTTTCTTTTTAAAAAAATCATGCGCAACTACTCCACCCAGAAGTATCTTCTCGGCCTTATCAATGAAATTTTTTATTACCGGCACCTTGGTTTCGGCTTTTGCCCCGCCCATCACGATAATCTTTCCTTCTTTTGGAGAATTAGCAACTTCGGAAAGGCGGGCAACTTCTTCCTCTATAACCAAGCCCGCATAACTCGGTAAAAACTTTGTAACTCCGGAAACTGACGCGTGATCTCGGTGGCAAACCGCGAATGCGTTGTTCACATAAATATCAAAACCGGATGCGAGCTGTTTTGCGAACTCAAGGTCGTTCTCTTTTTCTCCGGGAAACTGCCTGACATTTTCCAGAAGAGCCGGACCGGCGTAATTTTCCAGATAAGAGCCGATTTCTGAAACATTTTTGATAAAACTGATTTCGTAGCCCAAAAGGATATGAAGTTGGGGAAGAAGAGAGGAAAATGATTGCCCAACCGATTCATCGGAAATATGGGCGACCATAACCACTTTCGCGCCCTGGCCCACTAAGTAGTCGAGTGTTTCTTTTTGTTTCTTGATGCGGAAGGACTCTTCTATCTGTCCCTTATCAGAAACCGGAACATCAAAATCGGCCCTAAAGAGAACCTTTTTGTCCTTCAAGTTGCCTACTTCTCTAAGTGTTTTCATAATGTGACATCCTTACATTCTCAAGTATGTAAGGGCGTATCTAGTTCTTGGACTATTGATAAGATCCTGACAAATTCGTCCTTGTTAACGCTGGCACTGCCAACAAGAACTCCGTCAAATCCGTCGTTGCTCAAAAATTCGCGGGAATTTGCCGATGTAATCGAGCCTCCGTACAAAAATAATGGTTTGGAATTTGGAATTTGGAATTTGGAATTTGTTTGTGATTTGGTACTTGTAACTTGGAACTTCTCAATCAGCAATCTTTTGATAATATCCACTGACTCCAGTGCTGATTGAGGTGTATCGGGGTGAGAGCCGGGATTTGAGCTGATAGCCCAAACTGGTTCGTAGGCAATGATACATCGGCTAATCTGGTCAGACGAAAGACCGGCAAACGTTGCTTCGGTTTGATTTCTCAAAAATTCCTTGAAATCAGCGTCTCTAACTCTCTCTCCCAAACAGACGATTGGCACAAGCTCGTTTTCCAAAACCACTTTAAGTTTTTGATTAACAATTTCATCCGACTCGCCTAATTTCCATCTTCTTTCTGAATGGCCAACGATAACATACCTCACACCAAGCTTTTTTAACATTGGACCGGTAACTTCACCTGTTAATGCGATTTTGTCATCAGCTGAAATATCCTGCGCGCCCAATTCCGCTTGGTGGGCAAGATGCGATATTCGTAAAGTTTTGCCGACTTCTTCCGTAAAAACAAACGGCGGGCAGAAAACCAAGCTCAATTCCTTTTCGCCCAAAGAACCGAGATACTCGTCAACGTTGTTCAAAATTTGTTCCGCTTCAGCAAGCGTATCGGGATGATTCTTCCAATTTGATACTATATATTTTTTCATTTATTCGTGAGTCAGGTGTCTTCCTGTTCTATGGCGATACACATACCATATTATCAAAATAATTAAAGCTACCAACACCACATAGTTAAACCTCTCAAAATATCGCAAAACTTTATAAAAATTATCTCCCACTTTCATACCGATAAATAATAATAAAAGATTGTAAGGCACCGACATAAAAAACGTAAGGAGAGAGAATCTTAAAATGTCCATCCTAAAAATACCGGCCAATATGGGAACTAAGCTCCTGATCGAGGTCGGGAGCAAATATCCAAAGGCAACTATTTTATTTCCGAATTTTAAAGACCAGCGGTCTAAATGACCGATTTCGTGCTTGAATATAAAAAAATATTTGCCATACTTTTCTAAAAATGGCCGGCCGCCGAAGAAGAAAATAAAATATAAAGCCAAGTTGCCAAAAAAACTGCCAACGGTCACCCAAATAAAAACCGGCCAAAAATCAAAAACGCCTCGGCTTACCAATATACCGTAAGCGGGCAAAACTATCTCTGCCGGAATTATGAATACGGTCAACCTGTCCAAAAAAGAGAGGAGCAAGACACCGGTATATCCAAGAGCTCCCAGTATATCAACCGCCTTTTCTATAGATGCGTAAGCTATTTCAAACATCGGTTTTTCTCAAAAGCTCGGCGGCGTCATCCGGGTCGATAACGTTAACGTAAATATCGGTTCCCAATTCGAGCCCGCCGACAATGGAGAGTCGCGGCACGACCTCTATGTGCCAATGATAGAACTCGTCGTGATGGTTCTTGCGAACCGGAGCGGTATGGATATAAAAGTTAAAGTCCGGCTCATCAAGGGCTTTGTCCATTTTCTTCAGAACAGAGTCCAGTGTGTTGGCCAAGGCTCCTATCTCTTCGTCGGTTATCATTTCAAAGCGAGGATTGAATTTCTTGGGGAATATTCTTATCTCATAAGGAACTTTGGAAACGAACGGACAGAACGCGATAAAATGACCGTCATCATAAATTATCCTTTTTCCTTCTTTAATCTCCCATTGGAGCATTTCTTCATGAACTCGTTTACCGTGTTCTTTATAGTAGCTCTCTGACCCCTTGATACTTCTTAAAATATCCGGGGGCATGATGGGCGTTGAAAGTATTTGCGAATGATTGTGATAAATTGTGGCTCCAGCCGCAGGACCCCGGTTGTGAAATATCAATATGTATTCGCCGCATTCATCTTTTGATATCTCTCGATAGCGTTCGCGATAGACAGTAAGCACCTCCACTATTTCTTTGGGAACAAAACAACAAAAACTCTTATCGTGCTCCTTCGTAATAACAAGTTCGTGGAATCCGGCTGCCGTCATTTTTGAGAACGGGCCCTTCTTGGTTGGGGGCGGACAAATGCCCGGCAAAACGGCCGGATTTTTATTGGGCACGACAACGGTTGTCCAGTTGCCGGCGCGATATTCTTCAAGGTTCGACCTTGAACCTCGGTTGAAAACAAGGACCGGCTCTTCGTTCCCGCTGGCTTGAAGGTTCTCAAAAGGACACCCCTCTTTGGGCTGGTAGAATTTTTCTTTTTTATTTACGTGGCCCTTGGCCCGTCCGGTAGCAAATAAGACCCAGTCGCCCGAAACTAAGTCCTGACGGAATTCATTTAACATTGTATTTGCCGGTTAAGAGGTTCCATCTGATTTTAACAGTTTCGAGCAAAACCTGGAAATAAGATTTTAGATTAACTTTACTTCCAGAAACATCATTTTTCCAATTCACGGGAACCTCCTTTATTTTATAACCGAACTTACGCGCTAACGCCAACATTTCTATATCAAAACCAAAACGATCCACAGTCATTTTGGAGAAAATGTCTTCTGCGATCTTTGCGGTTATTATTTTAAACCCTCTTTGCGTATCGCTAATTCCGGGAACAGCCAATATTTGAATGAAAAGATTACCCATTTTCCCGAACACTCTTCTCCAAAGCGGTTCCGAGCCGGAAGCTATATTTGATTCCTTCAACCCGATTGAGCCAATAACAACACCAAAACCCTGATCAAAAAAAGGCATCATTTTTTCTATATGATTTATGGTTGTGGAGTTATCCGCATCCATAAAAAGCCGGTATTCTCCTTTGGCCTTGAGCATACCTTGCCTAACTGCATAACCTTTGCCCCGATTATTAGGATAATCCATAAGTTTAAGGGTTGGAATTTCCTGAAATAGAGAGCGGACAATGTCATTCGTTTTGTCCTTTGAACCGTCGGTAATAACCAAAATCTCGTACTCAAAATCTTTCGCGGAAAGATAACTGCGAACAGATTCGATTGTGGCCTTGATGTGTTTTTCTTCGTTGTAAGCCGGGATAATTACAGATAGATACATAAACAAAAAATTATTTTAGTAGTATATAACAATTTGACTTAAAATGAAAACGCCATTATTCTTTGCCTCAATGTCCGATTTTCCAATAACAGAACTGCGGCCCAACCACGAACACTGGCCCAAACTCCTTTCACAAATTTCTGACCCTCCCAAGCAACTGTATTGCCGGGGAAATTTAAACCTTCTCAACAAAGAATGTTTTGCCGTGGTCGGAACCAGGAAGCTGACAAACTACGGGAAAGATGCTGCGCAGCACATAGTCAGGGGCTTGGCCAATAGCGGGTTCGTAATAGTCAGCGGACTGGCGCTCGGAATAGATGCGGTCGCCCATCAAACTACGCTGGACTGCGGAGGGGCAACAATAGCGGTTCTTGGAGGCGGAGTCAGCGACAACAGCATCGGACCGATAACAAACCTCCCTCTGGCAAAAAACATATTAAAGAATGGCGGCCTGTTGATATCGGAATATTCCGACAAGGAGACAATATTTGCAACGAACTTTGCGGCCAGAGACAGGATAATCAGCGGATTAACAAAGGGTGTGCTGGTTATTGAAGCTCCAGAAAAAAGCGGCGCTCTTATAACCGCCAGATGCGCTCTTGATCAAAACCGTGATGTTTTCGCTATTCCCGGAAATATTTTTTCTTCAAATTCTGTCGGCCCGAACACGCTGGTGAAAAAAGGGGCGAAACTTGTAACATCCGTTCAAGACATCCTTGATGAGTATGGTTCAAATCTGAATTTATTCCAAGAAGAAAATTCTTCCCTATCCACAAAAGATCCTGCCCAGAACGTTATTCTTGATATACTGAATGAGCACGACATTCTGTCTATGGATGAAATGATAAGAAAATCCAACCTTGAAGCTTCAGCGGTTGCAGTCTCTCTGTCAATGCTCGAAATAAGAGGTATTATTAAAAATCTCGGAAACGGAAAATACAGGAAAGTTTAAATATTTAAAGACTTAAAGATGCAATTAGTTATTGTTGAAAGTCCCACAAAATCAAAAACCATCTCTAAATTCCTGGGAAAGGATTTTTTAGTGCGCGCCTCTGTTGGCCATGTAAGGGACCTGCCCAAAAGTAATAAAAAGGCTATAGATATTGAGGGTGGTTTCATTCCCCACTACGAAATAAGCGAGGACAAGAAAGCAATCCTTGAGGACCTGAAGAATATCGCTAAAAAAGCTGACGAAATTTATCTTGCCACCGACCCAGACCGTGAAGGAGAAGCGATAGCCTGGCATATCACCCAAGTCCTGGACTTGGGAAATTCCAAATCCCAAAAAACAAATTCAAAACAAACCACAAATTCAAAATTCAAGAGAATTGTTTTTCATGAAATCACAAAAAAAGCGGTTGAAGATGCTTTTACCCATCCCAGAGAAATAGACGAAAAACTTGTTAAAGCGCAGGAAGCGCGCAGGGTCCTCGACCGTCTGGTTGGCTACGACCTGTCCGGCCTTATCTGGAAAAAAGTCCGTTATGGACTTTCGGCCGGAAGGGTTCAATCTCCGGCACTTCGTATCATTGTTGAGCGAGAACGGGAAATAAAAGCTTTTAAAAGTGAGACTTATTACGTTATTAGCGCCAACGTTTCCGGAAAAAATAATACAATCTTTACCGTTATCTGCGAAGAAGAGCTCCGCGAACGACAAGCTGTTGAAAACATTCTCAAAAAAGGAAAGGTGGGGTCGTGGTTTGTAAAGGATGTTACGGAAACTGAAGTGAAACGCTCTCCTCGTCCACCATTCACAACCTCAACGCTCCAACAGGCAGCAAGCTCCCGTCTCGGATTCTCCCCCTCCCGCGCCATGGGTATCGCCCAGAAACTTTATGAACATGGTTATATAACCTATATGCGGACCGACAGTGTGAACCTCGCCTCTTCAGCCCAAGCGCAGATAATCAGCCTGATAGAAAAAACTTACGGAAAGGAATACATAGAACCAAGAACTTATAAAACTAAAAGTAAAAGCGCCCAAGAGGCGCATGAGGCCATCCGTCCGACAGATGCCGCCAGGGAAAACGCCGGACAAACCGAGGAGCAGAGAAAACTTTACCGCCTCATCCGTGAGCGGGCGATCGCTTCGCAGATGGCCGATGCAAAACTCCTGCGCACGAAAATAACCGCCAACATTAACGAAAGTGGTTATCCGGATTTTACCGTGACCGGTTCACGCGTTATTTTTAATGGCTGGCTTGCCTGCGACATACGCGCCAAAGGAGAAGACGTAGAGTTGCCAAAATCAATCAAAGACGAAATGTTGAATCTTAAAGACATGACAAGCGAAGAAAAACACACTGAACCACCGGCTCGTTATTCCGAAGCCGGTCTGATAAAAGAATTGGAAAAACGCGAAATAGGACGGCCGTCAACTTATGCCTCTATTCTCAAAACTCTCCACGATCGTAAATATGTGGAAAAAGATGGCCGAGCGCTCAAACCCACAGACACCGGAGAAGTCGTCAGCACATTTCTTGAGAAAAACTTTATGAACTATATAAATGATACATTTACAGCAGAAATGGAAAACGAACTTGATGACATCGCAAACGGAAAAAGAGAGTATGTTAAAACCCTTCAAGATTTTTACACCCCCTTCCATAAAGACGTCAAAGCAAAAGAAAAAATAGACAAACTCACAAACTTGGGTCAGGCACCCGCTGAATGGAAGTGCCCGGAATGCGGAAGCGCAATGATAATAAAACTCGGTAGAAGTGGAAAATTTATAAGCTGTGACCGTTATCCGGAATGCAAAGGCGCGCGCAGAATAGATGGCTCGGTGGTTGAGCCAAACAAACCGATAGGAACCGACAAAGAAACCGGCTTGCCAATCTTTGTTCTTGAGGGACGCTTCGGTCCTTATATACAGCTTGGTGAGAAAACCA
>JBBDZW010000039.1:6921-13495 GCA_040899895.1 Minisyncoccota bacterium | reverse complement strand
CTAAATACCTGGCCTTGCGATTCCTGCCATCGCTTGCCGGCTCTCTTCTTCCGGCTGTTATTTTCCTTCTGGCCCTCCAACTCGGATTTTCCAGACGTTCGGCTTTTGTCGCAGGCATTCTCATCGCTCTTGAGAACGGGCTCCTGGTCCAGACCAGATTCATATTAATGGATGGATTCCTGCTTCTCTTTGGATTCTTGTCGCTACTTTTTTACTTCAAATATAAAAATTATTTACTGCTCACTACTCGCTATTTACTACTTTCCGGGGTGTTTGCCGGTCTCGCAATTTCAATCAAATGGACCGGTCTTTCTTTTTTAGCCCTACCTCTCATAATTGAATTTCGACATTGTATTATAAATCGTGCGTACGCACGATTTATAATACAACTGCTTTTTCTCATTCTAATTCCTTTTGTTGTTTACTTTTCTGTTTTCGCTTTACATTTTTCACTTCTTTCAAAGCCGGGTCCGGGCGATGCTTATATGACCCAGGAATTCCACGATAAAAACATGGTGGTAAAATTCACAGAACTTAACTGGCAAATGTACGAGTCCAACCAGCGGCTGACCTCGAGCCATCCTTATTCAAGCCAATGGTATTCTTGGCCATTCATGGCCCGACCGATATTCTACTGGGTCCAAGGCGACGCCAGAATATATTATTTGGGCAATCCAGTCGTCTGGTGGGCCTCAACCGTAGCAATACTATTTTCAATCATATTGCTACTAAGTGAAAAGTTGAAAGTGAAAAGTGAAAAATTAAAGTTCGATAAAATATTATATTTTCTTTTGGGAGGATATCTTTTAAATTTATTACCCTTCATTGGTATTGGAAGGGTTATGTTTCTTTACCACTATATGGTCGCAATGGTGTTCGCGGTTATGATGCTAGTCTATGTAATTGAAAAAATTTACAGCGAACGCAGAGTTAAAATAATTTTAACCGGCTTAGTTCTGGTTTCATTCGCATCATTTTTGTATTTTGCCCCGCTTTCTTACGGACTTAAATTGTCTCCGAAAGAATACGAAAAGCGTGTTCTTCTCCCCGGCTGGAAATAACCGTTCGAGCCTTATCCCCTTTAATTACTATAACTCGTAATTTTTGGCTTTCTGATAGAGTTCCTCTATTTTATCCCAATTGAGATTATCAAAAAATGTTTTGATGTATGCCGCCCTGTCCGAACCTGTGTCTATAAAATACGAGTGCTCATAGACATCCATAGCGATTATGGGAATCGCCCCCCAGATACCACCATGATTTTGGGCGTCGCAATTAAACTGTTTCAATTCTTTATCGTGCATATCCCAGGCCAAGACCGCCCAGCCTCTGGCCGCCATACCGCAAGCAGAAAAATATGTTTTGAAATCTTCCACAGAACCCCATTTCTTTTCTATGGCTTCTTTTACTTCTCCCTTTGGTGTGCCGTTCCCGCCAAGTATGGCAAAATAGTTTTCGTGTAGATAAACGCCGTTATTGGCAAATGTTTCGCCAAGCTTTAACCCTCTCAACTCGCTGTATATTTGATTGCCTTCAACTTTGCCGCTTCTTCGCAAATCTCCAAGCTTCTCGGAAATTTCGTTTGATTTATTAACATAACCCGCATAGAGCTTCCCGTGATGTATCTCAATTGTTTTTTGAGATAAACCTTTAAGCGATCCGGCGTCGTATGGCAATGGCTTAATTTCTTTTTTCATAAGTTTAAATATTCATTTATCTTCGGCCTGTCAAAACCGATGACAATTTTTCCGTTTATATCAATGACCGGCACTCCGAGCTGTCCGGACTTTTTAACCATTTCGTCTCTCTTGGAAACATCGGACATGACGTCGTATTCCGTATATTCAACATTCTTTGACTTGAAATATTCCTTGGCCATTTTGCAGTAAGCGCAATACGAGGTTGTGTAAATAGTGACTTTATCCATATGTTTCAATGATACAGGAAAATTTGATAATTGCAAAAAACTGGTTTTTTTGATAACATAAATCAACTTGTTTTTTGAAAAGATAAGCCGAGAATGCCAAAAAAGAGACCTCTGTCATTCTTTTTGTTAATATCCTTCATTTGTCTGCGGTTATCTCCGTCCATGGCCGGTCAAAATCCAACAAAACCCGTGGAATTCATCATGAACAAAGCGCTAGAAAGAGCACGACAAAACGAACTCTTAAAAAGAGACAAGCTGACCTACGAAAGGGTTTATATCGCGTACAATCTCAATGAAAAAGAGGAACCAATAAAGCCCGAAAAAAAGAGGGAAACCGTCCTAGTAGAAAAAGGCGGTGTGGAAAAAGTCATGGATAAAAACGGGAGATATTACACAAAGACCGGCGGAGCTTCCGGCCCGAGATTTGATATGATTAGGGCACTTGAATCTATGACCAAATTTCAAGATCTTGAGATAGTGAGAATTGATATGATCGGAGACCGGCCATTCTATCTCATTAACTTTAAACCCAGGACAGATAGATCCAGGCCAAGGCCAACCAACGACATTGAAGAGGTTATCGTCAGATCTGCGGGATGGATATATATTGACATTGAAAAGTTCCACATAAAACAACTTGCGGGTTGGATGACCAGACCATACTCCAGAGCTTGGGGATTCTTTAGCTTAACAAGGGCAAACTTTGACATAACTCAAGAGGAGCTTGAGGGGGTTGTTGTAATAAAAGATGTAAAAGTTATTGATAAATATTCAGTTTTCGGTTTTGATACTTTTGAAAGGCAAACCTGGGAATATACAAATTATCGGGTTAATTGATTCTAAGGAGGACGTACGCGTCCTCTTTTATATATAATTACTACCCACAAAAATTGGAAAATCAAAATTTCAAAATCATAAAAAAAGATGCCAAAACCCGTGCCCGTTTGGGTGTTTTAAAGACGCCTAATGGTATCATTCAAACCCCCTCCTACGTTATCGTGGCCACCCACGCGGCGGTAAAGACATTAAAACCATCGGATATAAAAAAGACCAAAACCCAGGTTGTAATAGCCAATACTTACCACCTTTGGGGTAAATCAAACGTCCACCCCGAACGAAGCCGCGAGGGCTCGCAGCGCGCCTCTGCTTCGTACGGGGTCCACAAACTTCTCGGAGTCAAAATGCCGATAATGACAGACAGTGGAGGATTCCAGGTCTTTTCTCTCGGGTTCGGCATGAAAAACAAGGTTGGAAAAATCCTTACCAAGCGGCTTGGTGCGGCACCGAGGAGAAAGAACATTAAAATCACCGGCAAAGGCGTTTATTTCATAATCGACGGTAAAAAGAGATTTCTCGGGCCGGCCCTGTCCATAAAACTCCAGGAAAAGCTGGGGGCGGATATGATATTCGCGTTCGATGAATGCACCTCTCCGCTTGATAGCCACGCCTACAACAAAAAGGCCCTGGAA
Source organism: Minisyncoccota bacterium (assembly GCA_040899895.1). GTDB lineage: Bacteria > Patescibacteriota > Minisyncoccia > 2-02-FULL-40-12 > GWA2-44-9 > JACPAB01. The sequence continues at coordinate 10,099 of JBBDZW010000039.1, read as the reverse complement.
AGAACCCACCGCTGGGCCAAAATTTGCCTAGAGCAAATAGCCAAGCGCTCAGCACTCAGCCCAAAGCAGTTATTATTCGGAATAATCCAGGGTGGCAGATTCAAGGACTTGCGCGTCAAAAGCGCCAAATTCATCGGCTCTCTTCCGTTCGACGGGATAGGCATCGGCGGTTCTTTCGGAAAAGAAGAAATGGTAAAGACCTTAAAATGGATAGTTCCCCACCTGCCAGAAGAAAAGCCAAGGCATTTATTGGGCATAGGAAGGGTTGAGGACGTCTTCAATGCCGTGGAAAACGGAATGGACCTGTTTGACTGCGTCATTCCGACCAGAGAAGCCCGGCACGGACGGCTCTGGACCGACAAAGGCCCCAAAAAAGATTTGGCCAAAGACCAGCGGCTTGCGACCATCCACAATGTCTTGTTCTTCAACAACCTTCTGGAGAGGATCCGGAAGTCAATTAAGAGAGGAGAGTTCTCGGAGTTTAAGCGTTCCTATCTGAAGAGATTCCGCTCTTCTTAGAGAATACATAGAGATAAAGTATCTCCAGAATACCGACGGTGTTGAGTATCAACAGGGCCACGAACCACTTCTTGCTACCCAGCTTGGCGGCACGCCACATGGCCAAACCTTTCCAAAACAAAGACCAAACTGCAACTATGGCCAAAACCCCCCAAAAACCCATATCAAGAAAATTATTTGTCATGATTTAAATTATGCCTAATTTTTTTTAGTTTAGCTATGTCTTTCTCCACAAGATCATGTTCAGTCTCGCAAATTAAGTCTATGTCCGGAAAAACGGACATGAGGTTAACAAATCCGCTCTCGCCTATTTTTCCGTGGCCGATATGGTCATGCCTGTCTTTACGACCTCCGAGTTCAATCATGGAGTCGTTGGCGTGAATAAGCTTTATTTTTTTCAGGCCGACCGTCTTTTTTATGATAGAAATAACTTTTTTAAAACCCTCGTCCGTTTTAATGTCGTATCCGCTGGCAAAAATATGGGCGGTATCTAGACAAATGCCCAGATCAGGATAACCGCTCATTTTAATTATTGACCCTAATTCTTCAAAGGTATCTCCCATAACGTTTCCCGCGCCGGCCGATATTTCTAAAAGAAGCTCTGTCGCACCTTTATATCCATCCATAACTTTAGCAATGCCTTCGGCCGTTATTTTTAAGGCCTCCTCCCTTGCCATATCCTTGGCACTGCCGGGATGAAACATGATGTACTTTGCGCCAACCAGACTACCCCTCTCAAGCTCTTCCCTGATTACCCTAGCTGATGCAGAACGAATTTCTTTTTTTGAAGATGCAAAATTTATATAATAAGGCGCATGAATATAACACTCATACTGCTCGTTCGCTTTCATCTCCGCCTTAAAACTGCTTACGATTTCCGGTGTTAACTTTGGAGCCGGTCCCCCCTGCGGTGAGCGCGAAAACATCTGAAAAACCTCGCACCCCAACTCCTTCGCCCTCGCCGGCGCATTTTGCACTCCTCCCGCAATTGATACGTGACATCCAATTCGTTGCATAAAAAGTTAGTACCTAATTGACTTTAGTTCTTCAAGAATGTCACTTGGGATTGGAATTGCTTCACGGACTTTGCTGATGCCGGGATAACGCCAAGCGGTAATAATGACTTTTCTGGGTACTTTTAAATCTTGAAACTTTTCACTTTTAACTTTCGGCTTGGCCGTGGCATACATCACCCATATCTCTTCTTTCCAGGCTTTACCCGCCGGAGCTTTAGCGGAGGATGGTTGCATAACAGCAACGGTGTTCGGGGCTATTCCCTTTTCGCTCCGATAAGGACTTCGCACCACCCGTTTCACTCTGTCGGCCGATAATCCATAATACATCATTTTACCGGAAACGTGATTGGTCCAGGAATATTTTTCGTCGTTCTTGGGAAATTTAAAATTCATTCCGAGGTTTAGAAATTGGGTTAATTAGGTTAATTAGAGCAATTTATAAAACAAAAAACCAGCTCTTTCAAGCTGGTTTTTTGTTTTAGTAGTCTCTTCGAGGACCTCTGTTGCCAAATCCTCCGCCGAAACCTCCGGTTCTCGGGGGTCTCTCGGTCATCGGCCTTGCTTCATTTACGATGAGTTTTCTGCCGTCGAGTTCCTGGCCATTCAACTTTTCTACAGCCTTGGAAGCATCGTCGTCATTCTCCATCTCCACGAAAGCGAAACCTCTTGATCGGCCGGACATTTTGTCCTTCATAACTGTAGCCGATGAAACCGGTCCAACTTCCGCGAAAGCATTCCTCAAAGAATCGTCGGTAGTGTCATAAGACAGGTTACCGATATACAATCTTTTTGCCATTGCGTTTGAAGTTATCTGCACCGCACACCTTCTAAACAGAAGATGTCGGACATTAACTTCAATAAAATTTACGTAGGAGCGACCTCCCGTCGAGTTCCTACTGCCAAAAAGGGCCTCGGACTAACGAGATACCTACAACCCCCATATGATAGCACAACCTAAGTTTTTATTCAACTATTATCGTTCCCGTATGAGAAGGGTTCGAGTGGTTATGGTATTTCCAGGTTCCAACGTTATCAAACTCAAACGACCAGGTTTGCCCGGAAGCGAACCCTCCGCAAGAATCAAACATTGGAACAAGCGTCGGTTTTTCTTTGTCGCAAAAACTGATATCTGTGCCGGGATAATTGTTATGAGTTGGGTGAATAGCCGAGGCCGTCCACATCTTGAAACTGCTCGCGTTCTTCCAGGTAACTGTCTCGCCTCTCTTTATTGTCAGGATAGTCGGCGAATATCCTGAGTCTGTATAAGTGACTAAATTATTCTTCTGAACTGAAGTGGGGGTCGGCGTTGATGCCGGACTGACCGTTGGGGAAGTTGACTGCGTAGGCGTCAATACTGGCAAAGAATTTGTTAACTCTCCACTTCCTCGCATGATTATCCAGACGGCAACCACAACCACAACCAAAGAAATTATAATCTTTTGAATCATTTTATTTTAAAAGCTTATCTATCTCGGCCTTAAAAGCCGAGAAGGGCTGTGCTCCTACGATAAGTTTGCCGTTAACGAATACGGAAGGGGTTCCGGAAACGCCATAACTGGTCCCGTCGTTAAAATCTTTTTGAACCTCATTTTTGTATTTTCCGGAATTAAAGCACTCGTTCCATTTTGCCATATCCAACCCGG
>JBBDZW010000039.1:0-6821 GCA_040899895.1 Minisyncoccota bacterium | reverse complement strand
TTTTTGTATTTTCCGGAATTAAAGCACTCGTTCCATTTTGCCATATCCAACCCGGCGACCAACCCGGCCCATTTTTTAACTTCATTTTCAGAAAACTGTATTGTGCCTCCGCCCTGTTTAGCCTGTTCTTCAAAAATCTTGTCGTGCATTTCCCAAAACTTGCCCTGATCATCGGCACATTCTGCGCCTTGAGCAGCTGGAGCCGCTCCCGGATGGAAGGAAAGCGGGAAGTCGCGATAAACAAACCGGATTTTACCGGTATCGATATATTCCGTTTTTATCTGCTGGTAAGCACCAGCCCAAAAAGAACGGCAGAATGGGCACTGGAAATCGCTGAATTCCACCAAAGTCACCTTGGCCTTAGGATTCCCAAGCATGGGATCATCGTCAATTGACACCTCCACAATGGTATTTCCGTTATTGTCTCCACCAACGACTGCACCGAGATTTCCTTTTGTTGTCAGACTATAAAAAACCAAAGAACCGCTTATCAATAGCGCTGCGATTAAAATCGAGCCCGGCAAAATAAATTTACTGATATCCAACTTGCCTTTGGTTTCCCGCGCTGGTTCTTTTTGAACCGCCAACTCTACTTGAATTTCATTTTGTTCCATAATTTAATTTTACCAGTTAATTTATTTTTGTCTAAAATCCTTAAATCCGAAATCGGGGATATCTTCCGGTCCTCTGCCTCGGTGGGCCTTTATAAATCCGGTTACTTGGCTTTCATCAAATGTGTCGAGCTTAAGAAGATATTCCCAAGCCATCAAAGCGATGGGAACGTTGTTCTTCGCTCGAGGAACCATGATTATCTTGGAACTATAAGATTTTGCTATTTCGGCCAGCTTATTTATGGTTTCTTGGTCCAAGTCCGACCGGTAAGCTATCCAGATGTGGCCATGCTCAAGGTTGTGTATCAACTGCTCGTCTGGAAGCTCCTTGTCATATATACCCGTCTGGGCGGGACTGCCGTAATGCCATCCCCCGGTCGGCGGGTTTGAGTTGTATTCAGGATGCGAACTACCAACGGCAACATGTTCCCTCGACTGGGCCGGAAAAAAGTCCCCTTTTACCTCCTGGATGTCTGGTCTGTTTGAAAATGAACGCCACACGCCCCAAACGGCGGCGGCAACAATCACAAAGACAACCGCCCTGAACAAAGCTCCCTTGAGCTTCTTTTTTGTTTCTCTGGCTTGGGTTTCTTTTTCTTTCGTCTCGCGTTTTACAAAATACTCGTTTTTAGGGTTTTCGTTCTCCATAGTATCTAATATTTATTTTTATCCGGCTTAAGTCAAGGGTTTACCGAAGTTCGGCTTTAACGATGACTATGATAAGTTTTTTCATATGGTCGAATATTTAACCTATTTTATCATTTCAGAAGCAAAAGAATAGGTAAAATAGGTTAATTATTCGACTTCTCTGGCTTTTTTGGAGTACACACGTTCAGCCAGTTGGCTGAACGCTATGACCACCACAAGAAGCGTTATGTATGCGGAAAGAAGCACGGAAAAACTCAGCGGAACAGAGCGGAACATCCCGAGAATGAACGCCGAATACCATGAAGTGACGGAAACAGCCCCAAGGGCGAATGCTATTTTCCTGATGTGATGGAGCTCTCCCGGCTGGTGTTCGTGCTTCTTGTGGAAAGTTATCTTGGCAAGGCGCGGAGAAACAAAGAAGTTAAGCGTTATGCCGTTAACGATTATCACCCCGACTATTATCATTTTGGTTAGGAACTTGGAAGAGTTGTTGAATTTCTCAACATCTTCCAGATATAAAAGCGTTCCGGAAACAACCAAAATTACCAAAGCGAACCATATGACCCCCGACAAAGTGTTCATCACTCCCGATTCTAAACTTGATATCTTGAAATCCTTCAGAAACTTAAAGAAGAACAGGTCGGTGATGGTCGCCGTTCCGACACCCAAGGCGACGCCAAGAATGTGCACGGTCCTGACCACATCTATGTTCTCAAGTAATATCTCAAGCATATATGTATAATTTAACATAAAACAAAACCGCTATGTAGCGGTCTCAGAAACCTTTCTGTTTTAGAACAGCCAGCGGAATAAGCCGAGAATTGACGAAAGGATGTTAGACAAAAGATTCCTCTTGATAGAGTCGGGCCTTTTTTCTAACACAGCCAACGGGGCAGGTTCCGGAGTTTTTTGAACCATCGCGACACTCGGTTTGGAGACCTTTTTCGGAACAGAAGCGATAACTGTTGGTGTGGCTTCTGGAGTTATTTCGGGAGTTGGTGTTGAGACCGCTTGCGAAGCATAAAATTCGGCGTCTTTGGCCTGATTGATTTTATTCTGTTCTTCTAATATCCAAAGTGGTACCGCGGCGCCGGCCGAGATACTTACCGGCGGAGGGCTGGCCGGAGGAGGAGTTGAACCGGAAGTTGCCGCGTAATAAGACGCCTTGGTCGCCTGGAATGAACAGATGCCGTTTGCAACAACACAAGTAGTGTTCACAAGACCAATTGTCTCCCAGACGGTTCCGTCTTTGGAGCGGAAAATATTGAGTGTCTGGCCATTTAAATCAACTCCAACAAAAATATTTATGGTTATGGGCTGGCTAAACTCGAGTGTAGCGCCGGCAATGCCCCACTGCAGGGCGGCTTCAAAAACCTGCCCCTCGGCAAGACCGGAAAGTAAACTGGTGGCAACTTCGGCAAAACTGATCATAGAAACATCGAATGCTTCTCCATCAGCACGAGTTATAACAACATCTTCGTCTAAAGTGATCTGGCTCTGCCCTATTGTATAGGATGTAGGAACAGGAGTTAGCGTGGGAATAGAAGTGGGAATGTTTATCGTATATGTGTATGTGACAAAATCGGACGCAAAACCTTCCGCGGAACATGCTACGGCTTTTATGGTTGCAGTGGAGGTAATGGAAATCGGAGAAGAGTAAAGAGTGCCGGTGGATGAAAAACAATTCGGAACCTCCTCTGTGGAGTATAGAATGGAGGTCGAGCCGGCCGACGTCAAAGTCACATCTTGGGATTTATGATACACATCAGGCAAGGGATCAGCCGAAGGAGCAGGAATTTTAGAAATAGGTGTAACTGTGTCTTGGTCCGGCTCATCAGCAGGAATCACAGGAATAACTGTGTTCCCCTCTCCAATAAAAATCTCGTCCTTGCTGTGCCCGCCATCAATAGCGCCGGAATTGTCATATCCGATAACAATTATGTCTTTTCCATTTCCCCCATTAATAACGCCGGAATTATTATTACCAACTAAAATACAGTCCTTACCATTGCCGCCGTTAACAGGTGCTGAGTTGTTGTTGTCCACGAAAATAAAACCTTGAGTAGTACCTATGCACTGTGGCGGCTGTAAAGCTGCTTGCGCAAAATTCGGCACGAGAAATGCCGCCCCGATAATTAACAGTGTTATATAGAAAAGTCGCATATATCCTTGTAATTTTACAACTAAAACTGCCAAAAGTCAACAATTTATAAGAAGTTCAAACTAACCAGCCATAGACGAACTGACCATCGTGGGTAAAGCACAGATTTTGTGTTATAATATGCCGGCATGATTATCGATGATCTTACAATACGTATTCAAGCCGGCAGAGGCGGTGACGGTATAATCGCCTTTAATAAAAATAAAGGTTCCCTTGGACCGACCGGCGGGCGGGGTGGCAATGGCGGTTCTGTTTTTTTTATTGGCGTTTCCGACCTTGGCGCTCTTAATGCCCTTCGCAATGCAAAGGTGTTTAAAGCTGAAGACGGCAAAAAAGGAAGACACCAGCTGAATGACGGCACAACCGGAGAAGATCTTATAATTAAAGTCCCGGTCGGAACTGTTATTCATAATTTAACAACTAGCGTTGACCAGGAAATAGTTAAAGTCGGCGAACAGATTATAGCCGCCAAAGGCGGACACGGCGGAAAAGGAAATTTTCTTTTCCGGGGACCGCACAACACCAGCCCCAAAAGATTTCAGGAGGGTCTGCTGGGTGAACAATTCAATATTCGACTGGAACTAAAAATGATTGCCGACATCGGCATCATTGGACTTCCGAATGTCGGTAAATCCAGTTTAATAAACGAGCTCACAAGAGCCGGAAGCAAGGTTGCCAATTATCACTTTACAACTCTTGAACCACACCTCGGCGCCTACTACGGCCTTATCCTTGCCGATATTCCCGGGCTTATTGAGGGCGCATCCAAGGGCAAAGGTTTGGGAATTAAATTCCTCCGCCACATTGAACGAACACGGGTTCTTTTTCATCTTCTTTCGGCGGAATCGGAAAGTCCGGTCAAAGATTACAAAGCCATCCGCAAAGAACTTGGCTCATACAACAAATTATTGTTAAAAAAAGATGAGTACCTGTTCTTGAGCAAGACTGATACGCTGGACACCTCGGCAATCAAAAAGAAACTGGCAAAACTTAAAAAACTAAATAAAACCGCAACCCCGCTTTCCATCCACGATTTTAATTCTATAACCTCTGTCCAGAAACTTCTCAACAAAATAGCCAAACAAAAAACCGCCTAATCGGCGGTTTTTTGTTGAGTTGATTCTTAGGCTCGCTGTACGTTTTTTGCAGCCGGGCCTTTTTCGCCCTGGACTACATCAAAGGTGACTGAATCGCCTTCCTGCAATTCTTCAAACGTCACACCGGCTAAATCTTCCTTATGGAAGAAAAGGTCTTTTGTCTCACCTTCTCTGGAGATGAATCCAAAAGCTCTGTCTTCAACTTTCTTTTTGATTGTTCCTGTCATTTTCGTTGTTTTTTGTTATTTTTTAAATCTATAAAGAAACCCGACCTCGTCTCTTGTCCAACTCCTGATATTATACACTAACGCCTTCAAAAAAGCCAGTCTTGCCTATATGGGGTTTACCCCCACACTCATAAATGAGTGTGGGGGTTTACATCTCTCCCTTAAGGGGCTATAATGGGGGTATGGATAAAAAACCAAATTCTGCATTCATGAAACCCATGAATGTGAGCTCCGAGTTGGCAGAAGTGGTCGGTAGTGGTCCGATGCCCCGCTCCGAAGTTGTAAAAAAACTTTGGGTGTACATCAAGGCCAACGGTCTTCAGGATCCCCAGAACAAACGTAATATCAATGCCGACGAAAAATTGGCAAAGGTATTCGGGGGGAAAAAGACTGTCAATATGTTTGAGATGACAAAGCTTGTCTCAAATCATTTGTCCTAGTAATTGCTTCGACTAAACAAAAACGCCCTGCTCGGAGTGGTCTCCTGACCGTGCTTTAGCCGGTCAAGGAACTCTGTCGGGTGTTTTTGTTTAGTCAGCTCCGCAATAATTTTTTAGTATTGCTTGCGTCTCTTGCTGGCAATCTTCGCCAATAACGCATGCTTTATCGCCAGCCGTTTTTTGGTCTTGCGAGAATGCGTCTTTCTTGTTTTTCCCAAACCGGTTCTTCGTTTTGCCATATATTATATGTTTAATTTACAAATACCATTATACACCATATTCATTTCTAATCCACACCTCGGCACCGTTAACTTTAAAAAATAATTTAAAAGAGAGAGAAGGGGAACCTAACCCATTTTCTCTCGCATTCTATGTTTTGGCAAAAAAAATCCGCTAATGATAATGAGGATTATCAAGCGGATCATTGAACCTTTTTATAAAAACTTTTGCTCGGGAGTTGAACAAGCTTATCGTTCCACGCTCCGCCAGTACTTCAAGGCGAATCCGGGTTATCTCTACATAATTTGACTCGAGCCACTGAAGCATAGCTTCTTCAACAAAACTTCCGTTCCGGAAGAAGGGCTCCACATTGTCGGCCCTTATCATCTTCAAAAAATTCAGGCCGTCATGGCAGACATGAAAACCTGACCCGTTGAGTCTTTCAAAAAAGATGCCGTCGTAGGTATAGCTCTTTTTGATCTCGGGGTGTTCTTTTATCTCATCTGTGGCCTGGTCCAGTTCAACCGCCCAGTCGAAAAGACGGGAGACGACACCGAAGGCACGGCCGGGGCTTAGTCCCAGCCCCTCGAGAAGATCTTGTATTCTTTTTTGGTGGAAACAAAGTTCTTTCAACCTCTCTATTTCCGGAAATTTTGAAAGTTCGTTCAGGTCGCGATCGGTCATAACCGCCCCCTTTGGTACTGTTAGCCATATTTTACAACCCAAAATGACCGTCGTCAATGTCGAATTTTCAGTGAATGACTTCGGGCTCCATTTTTTCCATCACCCTTTCCAGTGCCTGGATATGGTCTTCAACGCTATGCCCACACGAGAGATCTTCATCGTCCTCGTCCTCGGCCTGTATCCTTTCGAGTTCCCTTTTGGCTATCTGCCCGTAGACGGTTTTCATATTCTCGGACGGAACGAATTTCATCTCCTCGGTATTTGGGAGTATGTCCACCATCATATTAACTTCTTGCGACCCAAGGGCTTTCTTTAACTCCTGCACTACTCCCGGATTATGTTCAAAACCACGCTCCAAAGCGCAGCAGGTTTCTTTCTCAAATTTTACGGTTCCCTCGACTGAGCCGGGATATTCCAATGATTCTTTTGCCATGGCAACATTTTATCATAAATTTAAAAGCCCGTGTGAACAGGCTTATGACTCCTTGGCCGGAGGCATGTCTTGAAGCAGTTGGCACTCCGCCTGGCACTTGCGGATAACCTTCAGGGCCGCGTTGTATTCATCGGCGCATTCCTTGAAACGCTCCACACCGAGAATACCAATGAGAGCCCTGATGAAGAATTCTTCTTCGAGATTGAGCTCGTTGAAGTTGACACCCCGGACATTGGCCGGAAGTCCCGAGGGCTTCTCGATAGCCTCGGACACGTCGCTTGCCATCATGTCCAGAGATTTC
>JBBDZW010000038.1:7225-13546 GCA_040899895.1 Minisyncoccota bacterium | reverse complement strand
GATACGCTATTTCAAACAACAATTGCCGAAACTATTGTAGATAAAAACGGTATAAAAATATGTAAAATGGAGTTTCGTGTTGCCAAGACACAAGAATCTCGAAAGTCGTCCGGCAATCGATGTATCATTGCGGTTAATAAAGAAACATGTACTGTCCATGTACTTCTTGTGTATCATAAAAATGATCTTAGCGGACAAAACGAGACAGCAGAATGGAAAAAGTTGATCAAAAATAATTATCCGGAATATCACGATATACTCTAAAAAATTTGTTTCCATACACTTTTCTCCCTCTGTTCGGATGCGCCGGAGCGAGGCGGGTCCATTCCGTTCAAAATAATTTAGAACAAAGTTTAAGATTTTCGACAAAGTGAAACAAAGGAGAACACAAAAACCACCTTCGATTGAGGGTGGTTTTTGGTTAGCCCGTCTCTTATTTCTCAAGTCTTCAGTATTTGTTTGGCCCCGCCTTGGCGGGGGCATAGTGGGTCTCCGCAGGATAACCCCACAGGGTTATCGTCATATAAGAGTCCCGAAGACAAAAATTGTTCTAAAGCTTGGAAACGAAAGATGGGACTAATTTAATTATATACCTTTTTGAAAAAGTTGGGTGTGGATTATTTTCTCAACTCATCTTCTGCATAATAAAAGTACGTATCTGGACGAATATAACTAAAAATCTCATTTTTCTTAAAGAATATGTCTATCTCTCTTTTGGATGCTTTTAAATCTTCGGAGGAATGGACAATGGTTGCCGAAGTGGACATGCTGTAGTCTCCTCTTATTGTCCCCGGTGGAGCATTTTTGCCATCAGTCGGTCCACACATAGTCCTAACAACTCGAATAACATCCAGGCCCTCAAGCACCACTAGTACTACGGGCAAAGACTTCATAAATTTTTTAAGATTAGACAAAAAATGTTTCCCTTTATGTTGGGCATAATGTCTGTCCAAAAGAAGATCTGACATTTTTATCATTTTCATACCGACGGGACGAATACCTTTCTGTTCAAATCTATCCAAAATCTCGCCAACTATTCCCCTATGAACCGCATCCGGTTTCAGTATAACCAATGTTTTTTCTTTTGCGTTTGCCATAATGTTAGTCTGACCTGATTACCTGATAACTTTTTCCGTCGCTGACTACTTTTACTGTGCCGTCCAAATCGTTACGATAGTATTTTATACCATAATCGTCTAATCTTTTCAAAACCTCCTTTGTTGGGTGACCATAGCGATTTTTGGCGCCGACCTGAATAATGGCAACCTGTGGCGAGACCTCATATAAAAATTCTGCCAATGTTGATGTTTTTGAGCCATGGTGAGCTATTTTCAATATATCAGCATCAAGTTCCGCGCCCCTCAATATCATCTGCCTTTCCGCTTTGGCCTCAATATCTCCGGTCAGCAAGACCTCCGTTTCACCATATTTGAGCATCAAAACCACTGACTCGTTATTTGTCTTATCTATCTCTCGGCCGGCCAATGGCTCACCCGGGTGAGCCATTAACAACTCAACGCCACTACCCAAATCAAGCACTTTTCCGGCCACGGGATCAATGATATTTGCTTCCTCTTTGGCAACCGCCTTCTGCCAAGCGTTATACAATGATGACTTACGAACTATGTTTGAATAAACAATATTATCAACATTGTATCTTTCAAGCACTCCTATCAAGCCCGTCACATGGTCCGCGTCAGAATGAGTCAAAACGACAACATCAATATCTTTGTCATAAAAAGGCATTGCCTCACCCAAGCGCTGAAGCACTGTACCATCCGGCCCGCCATCAATCAAAACCTGGTTCCCATTGGGCGTTTCTATAAATATCGCATCCCCTTGTCCGACATCAAAAAAATATATTTTGAGCAGTCCGTCTTTTTGAGTAGCGGTTGAATGAGTTGAGAAAGCAAAGACGGAGAGACTCAAGAGAATAACGAGATGCAAAATTGATAATTTCTTCATTTGTTCTGAATAAAACTAAACTAGGCCGGCAAAAAACTCAATAACCGCAATCTGATAAGTTGTTATCGCCCAAGCAATGAAACCAAAAAACTGGCCAAAGTGAGGCGAAATAAACCCCGCCAAACCGGTAAAAAAGCCGGCGAGCATGGCAAGGGGCGTGAATGGCAATATTAAAATATTAGCCGGCAAAGAGACCAACGAGAATTGTTTGAAATAAAATAAAAGTGGCAACACAACAAACGCCTGAGCTGAAGCTGTAGCCAAAAATGCTTCTTTGAACCCAAACAAATCCGGAAACTTTTCCAGTTTATTTTTCAAAAAAGGATACAAATATATTAAGCCCAGCACCGCCAAAAAAGATAATTGAAAACCTATATCAAAAACGAGAACGGCCGGATTAATAAAAACCATCACCGCTCCGGCCAGAACTATTGAATTCCTGACATCATACATCCTGCCATAACCCTGGGCGTACAAAAGCAGAAGGCCCATAAGAGAGGCCCTGACCACCGAGGCGGAACTGCCCGTCATTACTGTAAATACCGCAATTACAGCGACGGAAATCCAAAACGCCGTTCTTCTTCGGACAAAAAATACCAGTCCCGCCAACAGAGAGGATGCTATAATCATTATATTGTATCCGGAAATGGCAAGAATATGCGTAGTGCCGGTCTTGTTGAAATCCTCCTTGAGATCGTCCGGGATGTTCTGCCTTGAACCAAGCAGTATACCGTTTATATAGGATGCGTTTGGTTCCATAACGCTTCTATTTATGGAATTTTCGAACGCGCTCTTGACGGCAAAAACTTTTCTCTTAAAATTTATCCGGGCTTTTTCGTAAAAACCAGTATCCAGGCCTCCGGTTTCTTTGATCTCAGGAAAAAGAACTAGTGTCTTTATCCCGTCTTTCTTTAAATAGTTCACATAATCGAATTCTTCGTCGAACTCTGTCGGAGTTGACACCGCGCCGAATATCTCGAGAATATCTCCTGTTTTTTTATAGACAGCCCCACTGGCCACCACTCGTGTCTTTTCGTTCAATTCCAGAATTTTATCCTGAAGAACTATTTTTTTTACTCTAAAATTAAATTGGGTAGTTTTAGCGCCGATCCCGGGCTCTTCATCGACATATCCCACAACAGTTATTGGCACAGGTTTGTTGCCGGCATATCTATCGGCAAATTGAAGAAGAGTGCTGTTAGAAAGATCGGAATAACTAAACCGCGCCATTCCCAAAACAACCATCAGAAAAAACATGCTTCCGAATATTCCCTTTCTGGAATAAGACCTCTGATAGCCGAACACGGCCAAAGCTCCTATACCGACCATCAACAAGGCTAAAATAATTTCATAGGAAGCCGTAAGCAGTGAGGAAATAAAAATTCCAACGATAAACGATATAAGGAAATAAAAAAGAGTTTGTGACTTATGCATACCAAAACTCTACCAATTTTTATAAAAATAAAAAGAGCACCACGCCCTATAATTTTAGAATAAAGTCAGTCCCACTTTCATAATTCTTGGATACCTCGTCAAGTGATAAAAACAGGAAGCAGATTCGCGGCTTAGATGCTTGGTGTTATATCCACAAAATTTAGCAGAGAGTCAAAGTTAATAAAAAGCCGCCACATCGAGAGCGCCCGATGGGGCGGCTTTTCGATGTGACAGCACTCTCTCTTTTCAGATTTCCTTAGCTCGTTGCATCCGTCGCCGTTGCTCGCGTTCAGCAAGACCAAGCCACGGATATGTGATCGCCAGTTTGTTGTAGATCAGGTTGCCAGCCTGTTTGAATGGGTCAGCTCGTTCCCACGATGCCGTCTCAACGGTCATGTCATCAATCGACTCCACGAACGGCAGCAGGAAATGCCGAGCCAACATCATGACATTTGCGGAACGGGTTGCTTCACAGAAAATCGTGATTTTCGTAGAACGGAACAGGTGTCCGTTGACCGGATCCACTATCGGCAGAACATTGCGGATCAAGTCGGCCGATCTTGCAATGTTGTAGTAAGTCGTGAAAGCCGTGTCTTCCGTGTGGTACTCGGAAGGTCTGATCCGACGGTCACGATGTTTTGTGACATACTCTACCATCAGACCAGCTTCCGTAACACCCGGCGCCGATTTCTGCTGGGTCGGTCCACCCGAGAAAAGCAGAATCGGATAGGCCAGGCTCGGGACGTCATTGAAGAACAGAGTGACTCGATCGAGATATGGCTTCAGAGGCGTGTCGAGGTGACAGCCATAGCCATTCACGATAATGATGTGTCTGGAAAAGAACTGCACTTCTCACCTCCATGCCCAGGTTGTTAAAGTTTCAGGATAATTCTATTATACCACATCTCTTGAGTAATTACAATCCCAAAACTCGGCCTTTTTGGCCGGTTTTTCAATGACCCAACCGGTTGATATGTTTATAATATTCCAACATTCTGCAGAGTGTTGGAATATTATTTTAGATATAAAATTTTTAATTTGATCCTCTGTAAAACTTCATGGGTAAAGCACAAAGCCCCGTAAGCCGCTCGTCCCCATCCCATTTATGACCGTTTGGTTCCTGCGGATGACACAATAGTTAAATTAATCGAAAATTTGCTTACCCAATAAATTTTAGCCGGAAAATCCTCAAAGAGGAGGAACGGATGCTAAAATTTATTAAGCAAATTGAAGTTAATTTAACTGTTTGTCCGCAGGAGATCCGAAGGACGTAACCAAGGGTCGGAAATGGCGATGGAGTGAGCGGCTATGGCAGAGGATGATGGCTTACTCGAATTAATTACAAACGCCGGTGGTGGCGAAGCAATTGGGACACGAATAGCATGAGCCCGCTCTTATCATTATCGTTCCACAGGACGTACAAATGGGCGCGTGGGCTATTATCGCGGCTGCTTGTCCTGAGTTTATCGAAGTGACTTTTCCGTTAGTGGCCGTCCCGGTGCCAACGTTGTCTTTCCTTGAAACCTGTCCCTTCTCCCGGGTTCCAAGCACGAGTTCAGCAAGAATTTTATCATTTCGGGACTGCTGCTCAATGCCTGCTTGCTCAACTTCAGGCAGCGGGGCGGCGTATTCAGGACCGAATAGTTCCTCCTTGTCCTCTGGGTTCAAGTATTTCATCCCTAAATATCTGAATACATAATCTACAACGGATTTAGCCATCGGAACCTGGGGATTATTGGTAAATCCGGAGGGATCGAACCTCATGTCTTTGAATTTCCTTACAAGGGTCTTGAGCGGTATGCCTGATTGCAGACACATTGATATAAGAGTAGCGATTGTGTCAAACAAGCCGGAAATAGTACTTCCCTCTTTGGCGGTGGTAATAAATGTTTCTCCCGGTTTCATTGTATCCGGATAAAATCCAACAGTCAGATAACTCTCAAAACCGCCAACAGAGAACTTGTGGGTAATTGACGGCCTCTCGTCGGGAAGTTTTATTCTGGTATAGCCGTTCACTTTTTCTATCAAGACATTATTTTCTTCTTTCTTGGTACTCAACGGTTGAAGCGACTTAGAACCGTCCCTGTATATGGCAATGGCTTTCAAACCAAGGCGCCAACCCTCAATGAAGACATTTTGTACATCTTCCCTTGTTGCCTCTTCAGGAAGATTAACTGTTTTGGATATGGCCCCCGAAATAAAAGGTTGGGCGGCAGCCATCATTTTTAAATGCCCCAAGTAATGAATGCTTCTGCTGCCATTCTGGGCTTTAAATGAACAGTCAAAAACCGGCAAATGTTCTTCTTTGATATGTGGCGCTCCCTCTATCGTGTCCTTTTCCAGCAGATAATTGCTAATTTCTGAAATTTGCTCATCGCCATAACCGAGATAATGCAAGGCTCGGGGCACTTGCCCGTTAATCAGTTTTAACATTCCCCCTCCGACAAGTTTTTTATATTTAACCAAAGCCAGTTCCGGTTCAACTCCCGTTGTATCGCAATCCATTAAAAATGCAATTGTTCCCGTGGGAGCCAAGACGGTGGCTTGAGAATTTCTTATTCCGTATTTTTTTCCAAGTTCCAGAGCTTCCTGCCAAACTTTCAGCGCTTCGTCTCCAAGTTCTCCGTCATCAAATCCAAACATCCTTGAGGTTGTATTTAATTTTTCTGCTTCTTCCAAATGCTTGGCCAAAACCCCCAGCATTGGCTCTCTATTAAGTTCATATCCGTCAAATGGTTTTTTTATATCTGCAAGCAATGCCGACATTCTATAGGCCTGTCCGCAAAGAAGAGCCGTGACTTGTCCTCCAAAAATTCTTCCTTTTTCTGAATCATAAGGAAGACCAAGAGACATAAGCAGTGCACCCAGATTGGCATATCCCAGGCCAAGTTGTCGGTAGTTCTTGGCGTTTTCGGTTATTTT
>JBBDZW010000038.1:0-7125 GCA_040899895.1 Minisyncoccota bacterium | reverse complement strand
ACTCTTACGGAATTGTTGGCATTTTGATATGGAAGAAGCGTATAGGGATCAAAAATATCAGCGGTTATGGAATCTTTTATTCCAGCCTGCTGTAAAGCCTTGGTCATATCCTCAATTATTTTTTTACAATAAATGAAATTTTTTATGTCGGGGTGTTCGGCATTCAAAATAACCATCTTGGCGGCGCGCCTGGTTGTACCTCCGGAACGAATTGAATTAGCCACGCCATCTGCTCCTTTCATAAATGAAACCGGACCGGAAGAAAATCCTCCTTTTGACAATGCCTCCTTTGACGAACGGAGTTTGGAAAGATTCGTTCCGGCACCGGAGCCATATTTGAATATCCAACCCTCGTCCCGATACCAATCAAGGATGGACTGCATGTTATCTTCAACGGCCAGGATAAAACAATTATGAACCGTAATGTTGTTGGTCAAATATTCTCCGCTTTGTGTTTGAATATCATAAACCGTCTGCTCTCCGACATCTTCAATTGACACAATTTCTTCTTCTCTCAAGTCGGGAACATTTTTAATATCACGTAGGGCAAGCGACTCCAGAAGCTTGAACTGTTTTTCCTTACCAATGAAGCCGACCAATTTTGAAAACTTCTGCCTCTCACTCCCCATGCTAATGTCTAGTTCTACAAGGTCTTCCCTGTTTTCTCTCCCGTCTTTTTTATTTCTAAGACGGGAATAGATGCCAAGGCCATATAGCAAAATCTGAACATCCTCCATCCACTTTCCACTTATTGTATCAAAAGCCAAATGAGCCGACTGATCTCTTCCTTTTCTGATAGAAACGAATCCTTCTGCCTGAAAAACGCTTCTCAAGTAAGCAATAATTGCTTCCCGCCCACTTTTCCACAGAATTTCTGGCACTCTTATCTGTTGCCGTCTTTTCAAAAGATCATACTTATTGACAAAAACCTCTAAACTCTTGCCATAAAGCCGAATTCTGGTAACTTCCGTGCCGTGTTTTGTTTTGGTAACCCGAATTTTTTTGTGTATATCCGGAAAAACATTATTCAAATGCTCCAATACCCAGCTTTTTTCATCCTCGTTAATCACCAAAAATTCCAAAGTGAGGGAACGATTGGTTCCATAATTATATTTTCCCACAAATCCGTCAGCTTGAAGCCATCCCGCTAAAGCGGCCTCGCTAATTTGAATTTGAGAAGAAATATAATTCTTAATGGAAGTTTGTTTGTGAAAACTTTGATTCACATAACCCTCGGCTACGGCAAATTTAAAATTGTAACTTTGGTCTGAAACAGTAACACTATCTGAAATACTTCTGTGAGGATATAAATGGAGACGCATTCCTTCTTTGAGTTGATCTGCCCTAAACCAACTTGGTTTTGTTCTTCTTTCAAAAACCGCCCTAACCAAATGATTGCCCGTAATCTCTATAAATGAGCCGTTCTTTAATTTAATTTTTAAAACCTTTTTTATACCGTTATTTTTCACGGCAACCACTTTTGTCAATCCATGAGAATCATAAACAGATAAACCGATTAAATTATTCTCGACTATTTCGCCGATCTTAAAGAAACCGCGCGGTGTACTTATCAGCGCATGGTAGGGTTGGCAGGCCGAGCACTGTGGCCGTTCGTGAACGCCGACGTTGAACCAGACCGGACTATTAAATGCGGCATACTGGTTTACCAGCACCCAAGTCAGGTCAAGAGTAAAATTATTGCAATCGTCTTCGGAGGCAAAATATCCGTCTTTCCAGCCCCAGCCACCCACGGTCTTAGCAACCCTGTCAACCATTTGCCGAACGCTTTTTTCTCTTTCGGGCGCATCCATTCGTCCGCGAAAATATTTTGAAGCAACAATATCGGTCGCTGTCTGACTCCAAAAATTGGGCGTTTCTACATCTTTCTGTTCAAAAACCACTGTGCCGTCTCCTTTGGTTATTTTGGCCGTTCTTTTTTCCCAAAAAATTTCATCGTAGGGATGTTTCGTTCCAAATATTCTGGGCCAACGCAATCCTCTGTCAGTTGCGATGTTAAACCTTTTTTGTTCTTCGGTTGTGTTGAGTGTTTGTGTTGGATTTGTCTGCATGCTCGGAGTGGGCTCCCGCCGTGGCGTCTCGGAGGGGCGTGCTTTAGCCGCCCTCCAAATCTCTGTAGGGACCCAACGAAGTTGGGACGCCACACAAGGCGGGAACTCTGTTCACAACTGGAGCGAAGCTCCAGCTTGGGACAAAATGACGGCCATTCGGCCGTGCATTCACATTTGTTGTCTTGATTCTATCATCATATCATTCCTCTTCAAGAGATAAATTTGTTGATAACCCTCGCTCACCCCCTCCCCATTCTCAACCTCTTGGCCTTCTTCGGACAAAGACTCAAATTAAATCTCAATATTGCTTAACAAATTTTAGCATCCGTTCCTCCCCGCCTGATAGGCGGGGATTTTCCGGCTAAAATTTGTTGAATAAGCAAATTATCAATTAATTTAAGTCTTGTGTTCTCCTTGAAGCCAAACGGTTATCAAATAGGGAAGGGGCTTCGCTTTAAGCGAGGGCCTTATTCCTAAGAGGAACGTTCACAGGCCGACTGGGCCGGCTCGGAGGGGGTGTGCTTTAGCCGCCCCTACAAGTCTCTGTAGAAAGAGCAAAAAATCAGTAGATTTTTATGCGGTCTGATTGGGGATAAGGCCCGAGCAGAAGCCCTGATGAAATTGGGGAGGGATGAGCGACCCTACTTATTCATTTTGCGACGGATAAATGCCGGAATATCAAACTCGTCGTCGTTAACGGACGAATCAATAAGTTCCTTTATGGAGCCATTGCCAGGAGTTATCGGTTTAACCGGCTGAAACAGGCTACCCGACTGATGAACCACTGTGGGTCGCACAGAAACTTGATGGCCGTTATTAAATCCGGTGGCAACTACGGTCACCTTTATTTCTCCTTTCTTTAGTTTGTCGTCTATGACCGCTCCAAATATTACTCTTGCGTCCGGGTCAATGTGTTCGGTAATAATTCTTGCCGCTTCGTTTATCTCGGCCATCGCCATATCAGGTCCACCGGAAACATTAAACAATACTCCTTTAGCGCCATCGATCGCCACCTCCAACAAAGGAGAGTTAATTGCCATCTTTGCGGCTTCAATCGCTCTATCTTCTCCGGAAGCTTTACCAATACCCATCAAAGCCGAACCGGAATTAGCCATAATGGCTTTTACGTCCGCAAAATCTACATTTATAACTCCGGGAATTGTTATCAAGTCTGAAATTCCCTGAACACCCTGCCTCAAAACATCATCAACAACAGCAAAGGCCTCAAGCAACGGGGTCTTGCGGTCGATTATTGAAAGTAGTCTATCATTGGGAATGGTAATAAGAGCATCCACCTTATCGCGCAAATTGTTCCACCCCTCCTCGGCAATTCTCATTCTTTGCGCTCCCTCAAAACTGAATGGTTTGGTAACAACGGCGACAGTCAGCGCTCCCACCTCTCGGGCAAGATCGGCAATAATTGGCCCGGCTCCCGTACCAGTACCTCCTCCTAATCCATATGCAATAAAAACCATATCGGCCCCTTTTAAAGCATTCATTATCTCTTCCTTTGTATCTTCAGCAGCCTGTCTTCCAATATCTGGATTCATCCCGGCGCCCAACCCTCTGGTTAAACTTTTACCAATATGAATTTTGCTTGACGCACTTGAACCGTGAAGATCTTGAGCATCAGTATTTATAGCTATAAATTCAACGCCATGAATTCTGGATTGAATCATCCTTTCTAGACCGTTCTTTCCTGAACCACCGCACCCTATTACTTTTATCCTTGCGAATGTTTCAAATGCTGGTTTAATTTGTGCCATATTTAGTGAGATTAAAAACTAACTTATATGCGTATTAACACAAAAGAATATCATCATCAAATTTAGAATTAGATGACTGTGGATAACTCTGTGGATAGATTAAGTGAGACCATTCTTTCTTAAGGTAAAAAGTTTTTGAACCATCCCCTAGCTTTTTTGAAAAACATATTTTTTGATGCCGGAGCGGACTTTCCTCTTGTTCCGTTGAACTCTTCCTCCAGTCCCCACAAAATAAGTCCCATTGCAACGGAATACGAGGGGTCGCTCTGTTCATCGGCATTTCCATGAAAATTTATGGGCCTGGCTATTTTAACCGGGAGCCTTAATTTTTCTTTCACAAGAGAGGCAAGGCCGGGCATATTCGCTCCCCCGCCCGACAAAACAACTCCGGCCGGCAACATTCCTTTGGATATTTTTTTGAGTTCGGAAGAGACCATATCCAGTAACTCTTGCGCGCGGGCATCTATTACTCCGACCAATTGCTTTTTGGGCCAAAAGAAGTTCTCTTCACCAACCAATTCGGAAAGATCAACATTGTCTCTTTTCCGCAAGTCCAGGCTCTCTGAAGTGCTTCCGTGCTCAATTTTGACTCTTTCGGCGACATCCATAGAAGTCCTTAGGGCAATGGCGAGATCGGCCGTTATGTGTTTTGAACCTATCGGCAGAACCACGGTGTGAATCAAGTCAGCCTCCTCAAAAACTGTCAGCGTTGACGTCCCGCCCCCGAAATCAAGACTCAACACCCCATATTCCTTTTGGTTTTTATCTAAAATGGATAATGAAGCAGCTAAAGGTGAAAAAACCAATCCGGCAACTTCAATATTATTTTCATTAACGCATTTAGCAATATTTCTCAAATATGGAGACAGCCCTTCAATTATAAAAACTTCAGCTTCAAGACGGACACCTTTCATTCCCAAAGGATTTTTAACATTCTCGGTGCCGTCAACAATAAAATTTCTGGGAATTACATGAACTATTTCCCTGTTAGGAGGGAGGCTGACGACAGAGGCTGCCTGGATAACCCTGTCTATATCATTTTGAGAAATTTCGTTGTCGGCGCGAGAAACAGCAATAACTCCCCGTGAAACCTGACTTTTGATATGCAGTCCGTTAACGGCGAGATAGGCTCTTTTTATGGAAACGCCGGCCATGGCTTCGGCTCTCTGGACGGCCGTCCGAATATTTTCTATGGTTTCCTCCATATCAACAACCATCCCTTTTCGTAGTCCATTAGAAGGAGCGTTGCCCATGCCCAATATTTCCACGCCCAAACTTTCACGATCTATTTTTGAGACAACAACCTTCACCTGCGAGTTGCCTATGTCTATTCCTGAAATAATATATGGCTTTGCCATTTTATGACTTTAAGGTATTTAAAATTTTTGATTCCACGCCAAACATTTTTTCTGCATCTTTCTTTGATTTTTCATGGTCGTATCCTTGTAAATGCAAAAATCCATGCACCGTAAGCTGCGAAAATTTAGCTTCTATGCTTATATTCTCGCTTTTTGCCTCTTTTTTGGCAATGGATAAACAAATAAATATGTCTCCGCTGCCGTCTCCTAGGGGAAACGAAAGAACATCTGTGGGTTTGTTTTTGTTTCTATACTTTTTGTTGAGCTGTTTTATTTTAACCTCCCCCACCAAGTTCACGCTTAACTCCAAATTGCTCTTCAATTTCAAAATCTTATAACTTTTATCCAATATTTTTTCAAAAAACTTCCGCCCGGGAGCTTTTTGCCTGCCCCGAGACGAAGTTTTTCGGGGTGTCGTGTAATTTTTGAAAACCAAATCAATCATTGCCCGGATTTTATCATATTTTTCAATTTATGAGTATTCCCGTGTTTTAAAAGACCAAGATAAGAATTCGTTGTTTCCGATGTTGGGTTTTCTTTGATTTTTTTGAGCATCCTTCTTTTTGTGGTCGTTCTTAATACTCTATGGTCTGGAAAATGAACCCAGCCGAGAAAGTCCACCCCCGAAGCAAGAGTTTTGATGAAAACCTTATCAGGGTGCATTTCCAGCTTGAGCCTCTCCGATAAAAAATCGGCAAGCTTAGACAACAATTCCTCGAGCCAAAATTTGTCTTGAGAAAGTATCACGAAATCATCTGCATATCTTACATAATATTTAACTTTCAGTTTGTGCTTAACAAGCTGGTCGAATTCGTTCATGTAAATATTCACGAATAATTGTGAAGTGAGATTCCCAAGAGGCAGTCCTTTTCCCGGATTCTTCGAGAAGCTATGAATTACATTCTTCAGCAACCAAACAATATCTTGATCAAGGATCCGAATTTTCAAAATATCTAATAGAATTTTATGATCAATGTTGTCAAAGAATTTTCTTATATCACACTTTAATATCCAAACGGTCTTTTTGCCGTTTTCCGAAACCTGGTAAACAAAGCTGTGAAATCGGTTAATCGCTTTGTGTGTTGCTTTTGCTATCCGGCACGAATACGAGTCAGCAATAAATGTTTTGTCGAAAAATGGATAAAGAATCCTATAAATAGCGTGGTGCAATAGCCTGTCTCGCACACCAGCTTTATGGATATTTCGCGGTTTAGGATCAGAAATGTTAAATGCTTCGTATCCGGAATGGCAATATGTTTTTTCAAATAAACTTTGATGAAGAGAGATGATATTGCTCAATAAGTTTCTCTCAAATTCTTGAACATCTTTTCTTTTCCGTTTGCCCCGCACAAATTCTTTCCATGCCTTAAGCAAATTTTCGAGAGAAATGATATTATTATAGGAATGAGTGAATTTAATTCCGGCCATGACCATATAAAGCCCCCCCCAGCTTCTGCCTCTACTGCAAAAGGTAAAGGAGGCCTATTTAATTTGGTTTGAATATTACCAAATAATCCCCAAAACCCACAGGTTTACCCTTGGCCAACGAATAGATACGACTTGGATTGAAATTATAGAAATTCTCGCAACAGCCGGTTTTTTGCCAAAACAAGACAAACTCCCATACGTTCGAGGCGCCATTCGCAAAGTTGATACGCTGAAAATATTACTTATGGTATTATGGGAAACAAAATCGCTTCAAGATAAAAAATATATTATTCTCTCGGTAAAAATTGAAGATATCGGTAAGATGTTGGGCGGTTGGCACGGCCAGCTCCTAAAACAAAACTCCCCCGAATCTGCCAACAGACAGACGGGGAAGAAATGAAGAGAGTTTCGAGCAGAGCCGCGGGGTTGTTGGCGTTCCAATCGTTGTCGAGCCAGTTGTAGTTCCGATGCCACGTCCCGTCGTTGAAGTACAGATAACGCACG
>JBBDZW010000037.1:6209-15024 GCA_040899895.1 Minisyncoccota bacterium | reverse complement strand
ATGGCAAAAAAAATAAAAGCGAAAGTAAAGATTCAAGTTACGGCCGGAGGATTGGAGCCTTCAAAGATTGGTCAAGCTTTGGGTCCGCAAGGTATTAACCTTCAGCAATTCATGCAGCAGGTCAACGAAGCCACAAAAGAAATGGCCGGTCAGGTTGTTCCTGTTGAGATAAATATTTATGAGGACCGCACGTTTGATTTTAAGTTGCGAACTCCGCCCGCCGCTTACCTTTTGCGTGTGGCGGCCGGATTGGAGAAAGGTTCCGGTGAGCCCAACAAGAAAAAAGTAGGCAAGGTTACCAAAGAACAGGTCAAAAAAATAGCGGAACAGAAAATGGTTGATTTAAATGCCAATGACGTAAATGCCGCTATGAAAATTGTTGAAGGCACCGCTAGATCAATGGGAATAGAGGTGAAGTAAGCGAAGAATAAATTTTAAAAGAATGGCTCACCCGGGTGAGCCATTCTTTTTGTTATCAACAGGGACGAACTCAAAATTTTTGGTTAAAATTTCAAAATCTAAGTTCTTTTAGCGAGGAATGAAATGATCCCGAATTCATTTCCCGGTAAGTACATCGCCTTCGAAGGCATGGACGGCTGCGGAAAAAGCACTCAATGTGCTAAGTCGGCCAACTTTTTAGCCGCCGGCAAAGAGAGGGTTACAAAAGTTAAAGAACCGAACAGAGAAGTTCTTGGCGGTAAGCTTATTTATGGCCTGCTCTTCGAAAGAGGACCGGTTGGCTTTTCTTCTATGTCCCAACTTCAAAGGCAGAGCCATTACTTTTTCAACCGCATGCAGCACTACACACAAGTTGTAATTCCGGCTCTGAAGGCGGGAGTGAATGTGTTGAGCGATCGGTCGTTTGCTTCTATTGCCCTGGATATGCAGAAAGATGGAGATTTGGAGGCGCTTCTTACGGCCGAGGAGTATTACTTTGAAGTGGAAGAGATCCCGCTCATCAGGCCGGATCTGGCCATCATCTATGATGTCGAGCCCGAGGTCGCTATCCGGCGCCTGGGCGAAAAAGACGAGCGCAGGCGGGACTTTTTCGAGCAGCCTGACAAGCTCCTGAGAACCCGTGCCGCGTATCGGGAATTCGCCGCCAAGTTTGGGGATTTCTGCCGTGTCGTGGATGCCTCCGAAGACGCCGATACGGTCTTTGCTAAACACACAAGAGAACTTCTGCGGGAATATTTTGATCTTCAGGAATGGAGATAGGGACATAATTGTCCCTTTTTTGTTTTCATGATATTCTTCCCGAACGCGTTCTTTTGTTAAGGAAAAGGAAAAATGACAGATTGGTTTCCTAATCGTATTACTGAAGAAGCATCACAAACGTTTCGTCCTGTAAGTGAGGGCGCGGAAAAGTGGTTATATCGTCCGGTTCAATGTCTTGATCACGGATTTGTTTATCTTGCAGATTATATGGGCACTGATATTGCGGTTGTAGATGCTGCAAGAGTGTCCTATGGACAAGGAACAAAATCAGTTAATACGGCCGAAAATCTTATTAGATATCTTCGCCGGCATGTTCATACTTCACCTTCAGAAATGGTGGAGGTGAAATTCCACTGCAAAATGCCAATTTTTGTGGCACGCCAATGGGTAAGGCACAGAACAGCCAACATAAATGAATACTCAGGCCGTTATTCCGAGATGGTTGATCAATTTTACTTACCCGAACCGGACGTTATCAAAAAGCAGGCCAAAGACAACAAGCAAGGGCGGGGAGAAGATTTCTCCGAGGAAGAAAGGCAAAAAGTAAGGGATATACTCTCTGTCGGCTATCGCCGCCAATATGCCGATTACCAGGAATTGCTAAGTATGGGCGTGGCTCGGGAACTGGCTCGAATCCCGCTGCCGATAGCAAACTATACGGAATGGTATTGGAAGATTGATTTTCATAACCTGATGCATTTTCTGCGTCTGCGGCTTGATAGCCATGCTCAATACGAAATTCGTGTTTTTGGGGAAGTCATGGCTATGATCCTTAAAGACGCTTTCCCTATCTCTTATGGAGCCTTTGAAGATTATCAGCTCTATGCTCTTTCTTTTTCTCGTGTTGAGTTGGAAATCCTGAGCCAACATAAATGGCCTATGTCAATCGAGAAGGCTACAGAGATTATTAAGATTTCCGTGCCGAACAAACGTGAGCAGGAAGAGTTTATCTCCAAGCTCGGCCGCTTGAAGTTTGTCACATAAGCCCCCGCAAAGGGCTTTTTTTAATGAGAAAATAATGATAAATTGAGAGCTGTGAAATATAAACCAGTAATAGGCTTGGAAATTCATGCGGAGCTGAACACCAAGACAAAAATGTTTTGTGATTCTCTGAACGATCCGGATGAAAAACATCCGAATGTTAATGTTTGTCCGATTTGTATGGGCCATCCAGGCACTCTTCCTGTTACAAACATTGAAGCCGTCAAGAAAGTAATTTTGGCTGGCTTGGCGTTAAATTGCTCCATCAACAAGGACACCTTTTTTGAAAGAAAGAACTACTTTTATCCCGACCTGCCCAAGGGTTATCAGATTACGCAGCATCAAAAACCTTTTTGTGAAAACGGATACTTGGATATAAGAGACGAGAGTCGAGAGGCGAGAGTCGAGGGCTCTAAGCTCTTGTCTCAAAACTCTAAGCGAATCCGTATTACGCGAATCCATCTTGAAGAGGATGCAGGGCGTCTTTATCACCTGCCCGGAAAAGATTACTCGCTTGTTGACTACAACCGCGCCGGAGTGCCATTAATGGAGCTGGTAACGGAGCCGGATTTTGAAACGGGTCAGGAGGTCAGAAAGTTCGCGGAGGAACTCCAGCTCATCTGGAAATATCTCGGGATTTCCGACGCCGATATGGAAAAAGGGCAAATGAGGGTGGAGGTAAATATTTCACTTAGTCCGCTAAGCGCTAAGCGCCAAGCGCCAAGCGAATTAGGGACCAAGGTGGAAATAAAGAATCTCAACTCGATAAAATTTGCGGCTGATGCGGTGGACTACGAGACAAAAAGGCAGTCGGAACTTTTGGACAAAGGAGAAAAGATAGCCCAGGAAACTCGTGGCTGGGATGAAAATAAAAAAGCCACTTTCAGCCAGCGATCTAAAGAGGAAGCCCACGATTACAGATATTTTCCGGAACCTGACCTGCCGCCAATAAAAATTCAAAATTTAAAAATCAAAAATCAAAATGACAATTTAAAATTTAAAATTGATGAAAGTCAAAATCCGATTTATTTGGACGAAATTCGTGCACTAATTCTTGAATTACCACAGCAGAGGAGAGAAAGATTTTCCAAACAGTATGGCTTGCCAGAGAGGGATATAGAACTTTTAACGACAAATAAATCTCTCGGCGATTACTTCGAACACGTGGTCTCTGAACTGTTATCCTTCGACAAACTGGATCACCTGAAAAGACCGGCAGAGGAGCATCAAAACAAGTTGTTCAAACTTGCCACAAACTATCTTATCACCGAATTAAACCGTATGGCCGAAGAGGTATATGCGGAACCGACAGATACCAAAATAACCCCCGAAATGTTCGCTGATTTGGTGGTGAGGGTTTTTCATGGCCAGATTTCGTCCAGCGGTGCCCAGACAGTGTTGAAAGAAATGTTTGAAACCGGTATGACCCCGGAGCAGGTGATAAAGGAAAAAGACTTGGAGCAGGTTTCCAGCGCTGGAGAGTTGCAACTGGCAGTTAAAGATGTAATATCAGAAAATAAAGAAGCGGTAGAAGATTACAAAAAAGGCAAAGAGGCTTCAATAAAATTTCTAATCGGTAAGGTTATGGCCAAGACAAAAGGTAAGGCCAATCCGCAGGTCGTTGCCGAGATATTAAACGAATTATTAAAATGATTAAAAAATTATTTGCAAAATTGATCGGCTGGAGAGAAAAAGAAAGTAATTTTGCCGCCAGAACATTTCAGGAAGAATCGGCTCAAGAGTCCCGTGAAGCGGCAGAAAGACACAAAGACATAATGGATAGGAGAGAAAAAAAGTATGTTTCCGAAGTGACAACTGAAAATGTTTTGGGTCCCAGTGACTCGGCTCTCAAAGAAGAAAAGCAAGAAACTTCCGAGTAAGTTTTTCGGCCTCTCTCCGTCCCGCCTTGGCGGGATTTACCCAGTGTATCTCTTTATTCCTCTTGAACCAGGTCATCTGGCGTTTTGAGTATCTAACTATGTCCCTGAACAAATTCTTATATTCTTGAGAATTTGAGAATGAATTATTTTCGCTTGATTTTATCTTTGAATTTTTAAGCCAGCGGCTTATCCACCTGTATTCCAATCCGAAGTCATCCAACCGCTTCCAACTCACTCCTTCTTTTTGCAATTTCTTAACCTCTCTGACCATTCTTTGTTTTAATCTCTTGCCCAAGCGTTCTTCGATTCTTTTTTCTAAATTTTTTGGCTTTAATCCCAGCCACAAGATGTTATATTTAGTATCGTGTTTTTCATATTTTGTATTTAACGTCGGAACTTTGCCTGTTGTTTCGATTATTTCTAATGCCCTGATAAGGCGCCTCTTGTTTTTAGGGTCAATTGTTTTTGCTCGCTGAGGGTCTAGTTTTTTTAGCTTCTCGAACAGAAGTTCGACAGTGAGTTTCTCGAACTGCGCGCGGAGTTTTTTGTTGGGAGGGACTTTGGCAATTGGCATCCGGTCGAGCAGAACATCGATATAAAATCCCGTGCCACCGACGATAATAGGGATTTTGTTTTTGCTAAAAATTTCTTTGATCGCTTTTTCGCCAAGTTTTTTGAAATCGGAGACGGTGAACTGTTTTTTTGGCGAAACGACATCGAGTAAATGGTGAGGAACGATTTTTTGTTCTTTTTTTGAGACCTTGCCCGTGCCAATATTCATTCCTTTATAAACCTGCCTGGAATCAGCAGAGATTATCTCGCCACCGAATTTTTTCGCCAAAAGTATACTCAAATCTGATTTTCCGGAAGCAGTAGGACCGACGATAACGATGATTTTGTTTTTGCCAGTTGGCGGATTGATTTTAGCCATTGAAAAAGGTAGGATTGGTGCAGTTTCTTGCCAAAAAAGGATGTTAGCACGTGAGAAAGAAAATAGCCAAGTTTTTGGAACTCTGGCCGGTTTATCTTCTTGCTGGAGTGTACTATGTATCGTATTTCAACCCTGATTATGTGATTGCACCACTATTGTTGGTTAGGGGCTATTCCAAACTCTCTACGCTTCTAGTCGTCGGTGGTATTGGCTTCTTGGAAATGTTTGGCGGTTACAAGGGTTGGTCGGGGGTAAGAGGTTTGATCGAGAAGTGGCTTAGAGACGACATAGAGTTCGTCAAAAGATTAAAAGGAGAAAAAGAAACCAGAAATTATACCGAATGGCTAAAAGTTAAGATAACCAGAAAATATCTAAAGCTCACCGATAACAGTCAATATTACAAAGAACCTGTGCCCAAAACATGGCTTTTCCGAAATATAGACGAAGTGTTCAAGTGGATACTTATTGTTTTGAAGGGTGGGGGAGTGGTGGCAATGTTCATCTTTGGCCTAATTCCGGTTCCTGGTTTTAGGATGATCCCGGATTTTTTGTGCGGGGTTGCAAGGCTAAAAGTCGGGTTTGCGGCCTTATCTCTGGGCAACTTTTTGAAGACAATCGGGATGGTTTACGGCTTTTGGGGCCAAGTTCTTTGAAAAAAGTCCTAACTTAGGACTTTTTTGTTTTGATCTCTTCGGATATTTTTTCAACAAATTTATCAAGTTTCATCTGCCCGATGTCGCCTTTGCCCCTTTGCCGGACCGCTACGGCTTTGGCTTTCTCTTCTTTTTCTCCGATTACCAGAAGATAAGGTATTTTTTGAAGTTCCGCGTTCCTTATTTTTTTGCCCAGAGTTTCATTGTCTTTATTTATCTCAGCCCGGAGCCCGCTGTCTGCCAATTCCTGGTAAACTTTTTCCGCCCATTTCGTCTGTTTGTCCGATATGGGAAGGACTGCGACTTGGACAGGGGACAGCCAGACCGGCAGGTTTCCGGCGGTATGTTCCAGCAGGACCCCGATGAAGCGTTCAAATGAACCAAAAATTGCCCGATGTATCACCCAGGGCATTTTTTGTTCGCCGTTTTCATCGATATAAAAAACGTCAAACTGTTTTGGTAGCATGACCAGGTCTAACTGAGCCGTACCCATCTGCCAATCGCGATCTTGGGAATCGCGCAGATGGGCTTCAATTTTCGGTCCGTAAAAAGCTCCCTCGCCTTTAGCAAGCGTATAGTCGACACCGGCTTTGTTCAGCGCATTTTCAAGCGCCTTTTCGGCCATTTCCCATTCCTGATTGTTTCCGAGAGCATCTTTAGGCCTGGTAGCCAAAACATAAGAGGTTTTAAAACCAAGCATATCATAGAAATTTCTGATTGCGCTGATAATATTGACCACTTCAGATTCAACCTGATCGGGACGTAAGTATATATGGGCGTCATCCATAGTGAGTTGCCTGACGCGAAAGAGTCCGCCAAGTGTTCCGGACAGCTCGTTGCGATTTAACCGGCCTATTTCGGCTAATCGCAACGGCAGGTCCCGGTAACTTCTTATGCGCGAATTATATACGTAAGTGGATTCGGGACAGTTCATGGGTTTTACGACAAGCCATTCTTTTTCGTCGCGCGGATTGGCAAAATAAAACATATTGTCTCTGTAGTGTTCCCAGTGTCCGGATTTTTCAAAAACTTCTTTCTTGACCAAAATCGGTGTTGAAATCTCAAGATAGCCGTCGCGTTCGTTTAT
This sequence comes from Minisyncoccota bacterium, assembly GCA_040899895.1. Taxonomy (GTDB): domain Bacteria; phylum Patescibacteriota; class Minisyncoccia; order 2-02-FULL-40-12; family GWA2-44-9; genus JACPAB01. The sequence goes on along the minus strand of JBBDZW010000037.1, from coordinate 8,274 downwards.
CTCCCTGGCGAGCTTTTCAAGCTCCTTGAAAACCACCATTCCTTTTGGATGCCAAAACGGCGCTCCCGGAGCGATTTCGTGGAAACTAAAAAGGTCCAAGGCCTGTCCTATATCACGATGGTCTTGTTTTTTGTTTTCTTCTGATGCTTTCACAGCACCCTTAGAATACCAAAATAGAGCAAGTTTAGGCAACCATCACTAAAGGTTTTACTTCATCACACAAAAATTTCACTGAACCGTCGCGGTCATTTATTTTTCCGCGAGCTACAACCACGCTGTTTTCTTTCCAGGCTTCAGGATTTTTTTCCAGAACATTGGGAAACACGACAACTTCAATCTTAGAGGTGAGATCTTCTATCCAAGAAAATATCATCGGTTTGCCGGTTTTTGTTATTATTTTTTGAGTTTTTGTTATAAGACCGCCTATTTTTATAGAGCCAGAAGTATTAACAGTTATGCTGTTTATTGGAATGACATTTTCCAATTTTAATTGGGTTTGGTAATCGCTTAGCGGGTGAGCGGAAACGAAAAGCCCCAACAACTCTTTTTCCCAGATTAATTTTTCCCACGACTTTGCCGGTTCGGCCGGAGCAAGGCGCAGGGGTGGGAGGTCAGCTTTATCACTATTGCCGAACAAACTAACCTGTCCCATTGATGAGTGTTTTTGTTTTTCTCTGGCGTAAGAAAGAAGGTTTTCAATGTTGATCAAAAGCATATTTCTGTCCCCGAATTCATCAACTGCTCCGCAACGAACAAGAGATTCAACCGATTTTTTGTTTAGGTCTTTATTGTGGATTCTGGTCACGAAATCTTCTATATTTTTGAATAATCCGTTGGTATTTCTTTCGGCGATAATCGCGTCGGCAACGCCTTCGCCAAGATTTTTAATGGTCAAAAGACCGAAACGGATTTGGTCAATTAGCTCTGGGCTCTGGGCTCTGGGCTCTGGGTTTTTAATAACGGTAAAATCTTTATAAGAGCTATTGATGTCCGGTGGAAGAACCGGAATGCCCATTCGCTGACACTCGGCGATGACTTCGGATATTTTTTCCGTATCCCCGGCTTCGGCCGTTAGTACGGCACACATATATTCTGCGGGGAAGTTAGCTTTCATATACGCGGTCTGATAGGCGACCCGGCCGTAGCAAGCAGCGTGGGCTTTGTTGAAACCGTATCCCTGGAACGGTTCGAATAAATTCCAAATATTCTCCGCTTGTTCCTGGGTCATTCCGCTGTGGGTTTGGCAGCCCTGAACGAATATCTCGTGCTGTTTCGCCATTTCGGCCGGAATTTTCTTTCCGACCGCTTTCCGGAATTTATCAACCGATTCCCAATTGTAACCGGCCAGTTCCATGGCAGTGAACAAGAGGTCGTCTTGATAGACCAAAATGCCGTAGGACTTGGCAAGGAATTTTTCGGCTTTAGGATGAAAGTATTTTATGGGGCTGCGGCCTTGTTTGCGGGCGATATATTCCGGGATGTTATTTATCGGTCCGGGGCGGTATAAAGCGACCATGGCGTTGATGTCGTGAATCGTGGTTGGTTTGAGGTCTTTGAGGTGTTTGGTCATTCCGGAGCCGTTTAATTGGAAAAGCCCTTCAGTTTCACCTTTAGCCAACATCGCGAATGTTTTTTTGTCATCCAGCGGGATTTTTTCTATATCAATATCAAGATTGCAGTGATGTTTTACGAGGCGGACCGCATTTTCCAAAATTGCTAAGTTTCTAATTCCCAAAAAATCCAGCTTGGTAAGTCCTACGCCGTCTTCACCGACCGTGTACATATCATATTGGGTGATAAGATTATCTTCGCCTTTGGGGTCAAACTGGATAGGCACGTATTCTATCAGTGGTTTTGGAGAAATTACCACACCCGCCGCGTGAACGGAGATGTGGCGGACAGTACCCTCAAGTTTTTTGGCGACATCAAGAATTTGGCGGGCTTCCAAATCACGATCATAGAGATTTTTAAGGGCGGGTTCTATTTCCATGGCCCTATTGATTGTCATTGCAAATCCTTGCGAACCCATCGGAATGAGTTTTGCGATTCGGTCGGCAAAATCATA
>JBBDZW010000037.1:0-6109 GCA_040899895.1 Minisyncoccota bacterium | reverse complement strand
TGGCTTCTGCTTTTTCTTTGTTGCCAGATTGAATTGCCCGGCCGAGTTCGCTGCCCGGGCATCCGGAGAGGGCTATTAATCCTTCCGAATGTTCGCGAAGCAGGTCTTTATCTACGCGGGGTTTATAGTAGTAGCCTTCAATGTGGGCGGCGGTCGTGAGTTTGATGAGATTCTGGTAGCCGGTATTATTTTTGGCCAGAAGGGTGAGGTGGTATCGTTTGTTATCAATTCCCGATTCTTTTTGAAATCTGCTCCGATTGGCGACATATGCCTCAACTCCGATTATCGGTTTGATGCCGTTTTTTTTGCAGGTCGTGTAAAAATCTATCGCGCCGTACATTACTCCATGATCGGTCAGCCCTATGGTGGTCATACCATGCTCCTTTGCCAGTTTGACCATATCATCAACTTTAGACATACCGTCAAGGAGTGAGTAGTGAGAGTGTGTATGGAGATGTACGAATTTCATAATAATTTAAGTTTAGTTCTTTATATATGGATGAGCAATTAGGAAAAATTGTTGATAACCCATGCTAAATTGCCACAAAATTACTTTTGTGTTAGGATTTCAAAACTATGGCGGTACCAAGACATCACATGGCCAAAGGGAAGCAAAAACGGCGCCGAAGCCACCTTGCCCTTAAGCCCAAAAAATTAACGAAATGCCAGAATTGTAAGCGCGAAATAATGCCTCATTCTGTTTGCAAGTTTTGTGGTTTTTATAAGGGCCGAGAAGTGGTTAATGTTCTCGCAAAAGAATTAAAGAAAAGAGAAAAACGGGTTCATTCCGGCAAATAAAGTTCTTAATCAAATTCGCGAATGGCATCAAGACATTTAAGCAGAAGCGTCGCAATGCAGTCCCTCTACGAGTGGGATTTTAGGGGCAAAAAACAGGAAGAACTTCCTGAAATCATAGAACGCAATATAAAAGAATTTGCTTCGGGACTTGATGATACCGAATTTATCCATCAGCTCATTGACGGAACAATAAAACATTTACCAGAACTGGATAAAATAATTGAAAAGTCTGCTCCTCAATGGCCTTTGGATCAGATTGCCATTGTTGACAGAAACGTTCTGCGTCTGGGCCTATTTGAGCTTTTATTCGGCAATCGCGAAGAAGTTCCGCCCAAGGTCGCCATAAATGAGTCTATTGAATTGGCCAAGTCTTTTGGCGGAGATTCTTCCGGTAAATTTGTGAACGGAGTTTTGGGAACTATTTACAGGGAGATAGGTGAACCCGGGAAAGACGATGCCCCTCCCGCTAAAGAAAAGCGGGAGAAAGAACAAGAAGAAGAAAAAAATGTCTGATAAACTCTCCGAACTTGAAGAAAAAATAGGATATTCATTTATAAACAAGGATTTGTTGTTGATGGCTCTTACTCATCGTTCATATTTGAACGAAAATACTAAATGGCACTTGGATCACAACGAACGCTTGGAATTTTTAGGCGACGCCGTTCTTGAACTCGTCGTGACCGAATATCTTTACGCAAATTACCCGAATCCCGAAGGAGAAATGACCAACTGGCGCGCCGCCTTGGTTAACGCGGTTATGCTCTCAAAAATAACCGGTGAATTTGATTTAAACAAATACATTCTTTTATCCAAGGGTGAGGCCAAAGATACGGGTCGGGCTCGCCAATATATTCTGGCCAATGCGATGGAAGCGCTTATCGGCGCCATATATCTTGACCAGGGCTACGATGCCGCCAAAGAATTCATATCGAAGTTCATACTCAAGGAACTTCCCGATATCATAGAGAACCGACTGTATCGGGACGCCAAGAGTTTGTTCCAAGAAATGGCTCAAGATAAAGTTGGCATTACGCCGACATACGAAGTATTAAAAGAATGGGGCCCAGACCACGCCCGTAATTTTCAGATAGGTGTCTATTTGGGAAAAGAATTTGTCGGAGAGGGTGAGGGTCCCTCAAAACAGGAAGCCCAGCAAAAGGCCGCCGAAGATGCGTTGGAAAAGAAAGGATGGGCTTGATTAAATAGATTTTTCTGGTACCATATTAAAGCGATGTTAAAGATTCGTCTACAACGAGTAGGGAAGAGAGGACAGGCCTATTTTAGGATAATCGTTGCTGAACATACCAAAAAACCGAAAGGTAAAGTTTTGGAACTTTTAGGTTCTTATGACCCTCACAAGAAAGAGCTAAGGGCCGAGAAAGAAAGAATAGAATATTGGATGTCCAAAGGCGCTCAAATATCTCCGACCGTTAACAATCTTCTGGTAAACCAAAAAATTTGGGATAAGCCGAAAATGGAAAGCTGGAAGCCCAAGAAAGGCAAAATGCAAAGTGAAAAAAGTAAAACTGAAGAAACACCAGCACCGCCGCAAGAAGCAACTCCAGCAGAGTAACAAAGCCCGAAAGGGCTTTTTGTTTTGCATTTTTCGTTTTAAATTTTAAACTTACTTCTATGTGCGGAATATTCGGTTTTGTATATAAAAATAAAGTTAAGGCGGTTCCCATCATTATGGACGGTTTAAGGCGCCTTGAATATAGGGGATACGATTCTTCCGGAATAGTTATCACCGAAGGCAATAATCTTTTCTGGAAGAAGAAGTCGGGCCGTCTGGCCGAACTGGAAAAGAAGCTTAATTACGACAGATTCGGCACTGTTGCTATCGGCCAGACGCGCTGGGCTACCCACGGCGCGCCGACGGACAAAAACGCCCATCCCCATTTTGACTGCCGGAAAAATATTTTTTTGGTCCACAATGGGATAATTGAAAACTATAAAGAGCTGAAGACCCGGCTCGTCGGGGTTGGTCATTCTTTTTCTTCCGACACCGATACCGAGGTCTTGTCTCACCTTATCGAGGACTTTTTAAACAAGGGTACGACATTCGAGGAGGCGGTTCGTCTTACGCTGAGGTCTATAATCGGAACCTATGCTCTTGCGATAGTCAACCGTGGCGAGCCGGACAAAATGATAATTGCGAGGAACTCCAGCCCGCTTTTGGTCGGTTTCTCAGACGATGCTAAATATGTCGCTTCCGATGCTTCCGCCATTCTGGCCCATACCCGGAAAGTTGTTTATTTGAATGACGGGGAATTTGCCATTCTGACTCCTAAGGACTTTAGGATAGCTACCCTGGACCGCAAGGCCGTATCAAGGCAAGAGGCCAAGCTGGACTGGAATCTTGAATCGGCTCAGAAAAACAACTTCCCGCATTTTATGCTTAAGGAGATCCATGAGGAGCCGGAGGCTGTCAGGAACGCGTTAAGGGGCCGTTTGATAATTTCGGAGGGCCTGGCCAAACTCGGCGGCCTTGATAAACTCGAAAAAGTATTAAGAAAGACCGAGCGGCTTATAATCTCAGCTTGCGGTACGGCCTATTATGCCGGCCTTGCCGGGGAATATATGCTTGAAGAACATGCCGACATTCCTGTGGAAGTGGAGTATGCTTCGGAACTTCGATACAAAAAGCTCCGACCCAATTCGGACACTTGTTTTCTGGCTATAAGCCAGTCGGGCGAGACAGCCGACACGCTCGGCGTGCTTAAGGAGTTTAAAAGAAAGGGCGTTAATACTCTTGGCATTGTGAATGTCATAGGTTCATCCATTGCCAGAGAGGTCGGCGCTGGTATCTATAACTATGCCGGTCCCGAGATAGGCGTCGCTTCAACCAAGGCGTTCGTGTCCCAGCTTTCTGTTCTGGCCCTTCTCACATTGTTTCTTGGAAGACAGAGGGGGATGTCTTTGGTTGGGGGAAAGAAAATTGCCGAAGAACTCCAGGCCCTTCCGGCGAAAATGGAAAAAATACTGAAACTTGATACCCAGATAAAAAAACTGGCTCAAAAATATCATAAGTATAACAATTTCATATATCTTGGCCGAAAGTTCAGCTACCCGGTTGCCTTGGAGGGCGCCCTAAAACTGAAAGAAATATCCTACATTCACGCCGAAGGATACGGAGCGGGAGAAATGAAGCACGGTCCGATAGCTTTGGTCGACAAGAATATGCCGGTTGTGGTAGTTGCGCCGTCCGACAGCGTCTACGAAAAGGTGTTCAGCAATATTCAGGAAATAAAAGCAAGAAAGGGTCGCGTGATCGCCATAGCAACCGAGGGAAACAAAGACATCGCCTCCGTGGCTGATGATGTTATATACATACCGAAAACCCTGGAGATGCTGACCCCCATTCTTTCCGTTGTTCCTCTTCACCTTTTTGCATATTATGTCGGGGTCATGCGGGGACATGATGTCGACAAGCCCCGTAATCTGGCAAAAAGCGTCACGGTTGAGTAAAATTAAAGCAAGAGCATGAATTTAATATTAGAGAAATTTAACGTAATAGGTTTTTGGGCGATAAATAATCTGGCCGGACACTTCAACGGCCTAGATTTGTTCATGGTCTTTCTGGCTAAATGGCTTGGATATGTTTTAATTCTTTATATTCTTTGGCAGGCATGGAAAAGTATAAATTTCAAAAATTATATTATCCTAACAATAGGATCAGCGATTATCGCCAGATTCGTTTTGGTGGAATTGATTAGATATTTTATTTACTCACCAAGGCCGTTTACAATACTGGAAAATGTAAATCAGCTTCTAGCTCACGAACCAACTTCTTCTTTTCCGTCCGGACATGTATCTTTCTTTTTTGGACTCGCGTTCGGCAGTTATTTTTTAAATAAAAAAACCGGCTCTTGGTTATTGGTATTAGCCGGTTTGATTGGTGTTGCCAGAGTATATGTTGGGATTCACTGGCCCTTGGATATTATTGCCGGAGCCGTTTTAGGTTGGGCGACTGCTTTTTTGCTGAACAAAGTTTTAGCGCGTTTTCAAGGAAAGCGGCGATGGAAATAGACCGGCCCTGCAGGCCGGCTTTTATTTCATCTAATATTTTTTGAGCTATAGCTTTACCATCAACAATCATCATTTGTGCCGCGGGGGAGAGTCGAACTCCCACGACCTTGCGGTCGGCGGATTTTGAGTCCGCTATGTCTGCCAATTCCATCACCGCGGCAACATGTAAGATAATAACATTTTAAGGCCGATTTTTCAACATTTTTGGTCTGTTTGTGTTAGGAAAAACGTGATAAAATTTAAGTAATGGCGAGGTGTATTTATGGTCAAAGAATTCAGGGAACGAGCAATAAAGTTTGTTTGTGTGGGTGCGGAGAGTTTTTACCTCTGCACATTTATCCTAGAGGCAATTCTCAAGGCGTGTCCTTTTCTTTTAAAAAAGGACACCACAACAGAGGCATAAACGGCTTTGATCCCCAGAAACATTTGCCAAAATTATGTGCGTGTGGTTGTGGTTATCTAACCACAAAGCTACAAAAACGGGACTACTTTAATCGTTATATAAAAGGTCATGAAAATAGAGGAAGAGTTGCCTGGAATAAAGACAAGCCATTTTCTTTAGAGGTCAGAAAGAAAATGAGTATTGCTCGTTTAGGGAAGAAGCCAGCCAACAAAATATCAGTAAATCTAGAAAAAATAAAAGAATTATATATTCAAAGAAAGATGACAAGGCAAGAAGTTGCTACATTGCTGGGCGTTTCGACACATGTTATTAAAATGAGGGTTAGGGAATTAAGAGGCGGCAAACTGAAAAATCCCTACCATTCCCCAGAGTTTATAGAAAGAATGAGGAAAGTCGGGGTCGAGTTGTTTAAAAGATGGGAGCAAAAAGAAGGTCCCAATAAACTTGAACAATTAATTTATTCTACTCTGGATAAACACCAGATTGAGTATAAAAAGCAGGTACCCCTCTTTGATAAATTTATTGTAGATGTTCTTTTTCCAAAACAGAAGCTAATTTTGGAGATTTTCGGCGATTATTGGCACAATTTACCAAGAACAGTAAGTAAAGACGCCTGGAAAAGAGAGTTTCTTAAAACTCGAGGCTATCAAATAGAAGAGATTTGGGAACACGAAATTAAACAAAACGGAGCGGAGCCGGTATTGAATAAATTTTTGACAAAATATAATCTTATCTAATGGCACGAATTATTGCTGTCTGCAATCAAAAGGGCGGGGTTGGGAAAACCGCAACAAGTACCTCGTTGAGTTCCTATCTTGCCGCTATGGGCAAGTACGTTTTGCTTGTGGATATGGATCCGCAGGGAAATGCTACAACTGG
>JBBDZW010000036.1:0-16002 GCA_040899895.1 Minisyncoccota bacterium | reverse complement strand
TACACGAACATCGAGGAAGTTTTTCAGAAAAACAAGAATTGGGCCGGAAAATCCCCGCCAGCCGGCGGGGAGGAACGGGTGCCGAATTCTTGTCTGGAAAACGAGGAGATGGAGTAGCTATTTGTTAAAGGAGAGAAGGATGAGGAGTGGGCAGGGGTGGAGCGAAACTCGGCTGGATAATTGCGGGTTTTTGTGGTAAAATAGTGTGATCATGTCGATTCTATCAAGCATATTCGGCGATGCCAACGCCAGATATCTCAAAACACTCAAGCCGACAGTTGATCGGATAAATTCACTCGAAAAAGAATTCGAAAAGCTTTCGGATAATGAGCTAAGAGCCAAGAGCCAAGAGTTTAGAGATAGATTAGCAAAAGGCGAAACCCTTGATGATATCTTGCCCGAAGCTTTTGCAGCTGTCCGAGAAGCCTCTAAACGCACTTTGAACCAGAGGCATTTTGACGTCCAATTGATGGGCGGCATTGTTCTGCACCGGGGCAAGATAGCGGAGATGAGGACGGGAGAGGGAAAAACCCTGGTTGCCACCCTTCCCACCTATTTGAATGCTCTCGACGGAAAAGGCGCTCATGTTATCACAGTTAACGACTATCTCGCCCGAAGAGATGCGGCTTGGATGGGACAAATTTATGACGCTTTGGGTTTGACTGTCGGTTGCATAAACCACGACTCCAGTTTTTTATACGATTCTTCTCATGTGAACAAAACCGAAGATACTGAAAGAGATACTCTTGGAGGTTTTAAAGTTGTTCACGAGTTTTTGCGTCCCGTTTCCAGAAAGGAAGCCTATAATGCCGACATTACTTATGGCACGAACAATGAATATGGATTTGATTATCTTCGGGATAATATGGCCTATTCGCCGGAGCAGATGTCTCAGCGCGGACACCACTTTGCGATTGTTGACGAAGTTGATTCTATTTTAATAGACGAGGCCAGAACGCCCCTTATAATTTCCGCCCCAGACGAAGATTCGGGAAAGTTATATGAAACTTTTTCCAAAATAGTTCCAAAATTAAATGAGGGCGACGATTATACGGTTGATGAAAAACTAAAAGCCGTATCCATTACCGAAGGCGGTATTGATAAGGTGGAAAAAATACTCGGCCTTGGAGATATTTACGCCGAAGGCGGAGTCAGGTATGTTCACCACTTGGAGCAGGCGCTCAAAGCTCACGTTCTTTTCAAGCGTGACCGCGATTACGTCGTCAATTCATCAGCCGACGGAGAAGAAATAATAATCGTAGATGAATTTACCGGACGCCTTATGCCCGGCCGAAGATGGTCGGAAGGCCTGCATCAAGCCGTTGAGGCTAAAGAGGGTGTAAAAATTCAAAAAGAATCGCGAACATTGGCAACTATAACTTTTCAGAATTATTTCAGGATGTATGGAAAGCTGGCCGGTATGACCGGAACCGCCCGCAGTTCGGCCGAGGAGTTTCATAAGGTTTACAATCTTGATGTTGTTTCTGTTCCGACGAATAAGCCTATGGCCAGAAAAGATACGCCCGACAGGATATACAAAACCCAAACCGGCAAATTAAAAGCCATCGCCCGCGAAATAAAAGAAAGACACCAGAAAGGCCAGCCGGTCCTGGTCGGCACGGTATCGATAGAAAGGAATGAACTTCTTTCGCTGATGCTTCAAAGAGAAGGGGTTCCTCACAATGTTTTAAATGCTAAAAGTCATGAACGCGAGGCGGAATTGCATGCTCAGGCGGGCCGATTCGGCGCGGTGACAGTAGCGACCAATATGGCTGGCCGAGGCGTGGACATAATTCTTGGCGGTAACCCGCCGGATTCAGAAGAAGCGGTTAAGGTTCGTGAATTAGGCGGTCTACACGTTATCGGAACCGAACGTCATGAGGCAAGAAGAATAGATGACCAGTTGCGCGGACGCGCAGGAAGACAGGGCGATTCGGGCTCGTCCAACTTTTACGTCTCTATGGAGGATGATTTGGTCAGAGTTTTTGGCGGAGACCGCTTGAAAAATTTAATGGACCGGCTTGGAGTGAGCGAAGATGATGTTATAGAAAACAGATTTGTATCCGGCGCCATAGAACAGGCGCAATCCAAGATAGAGGGTCATAACTTTGATATTAGAAAATATGTTTTGGAATATGACGATGTAATGAACAAGCATCGTGATTCAGTTTATCGCACCCGCAAAGAGATACTTTTTGCCGACAATAATAAGGAGCTTGTTTTAGACTGGCTTTCTGCCCACACAGAGAATGCCAAAGAGCAATATGAAAAAAAAGAAGAAGAAATCGGTCCGGATATGATGAGGCAGTTGGAAAGATTTATTTTATTGAGAGTTATTGACCAATTTTGGATAGACCACATTGATGCCATGGAGCATCTTCGTGACTCGGTGCGTCTGCGTGCCTATGGCCAAAGAGACCCTCTCATTGAATATAAAATGGAAGCGCATACGATGTTCCAACAGCTGATGGAATCAATCAAAGCCCAAGTTGCGAATTTGATATTCAAGGCAGAATTGACCCAACAACCGGCACAGCCAAAAGTTACAATTGAATCCCGTCCCGATATCACAGGAGACTTGCACAAACACCAAGAAGTTGTTAATGAGCCCGCCCACAGGCAAACTGATTCTCAAAATCCTTATGCCGGAGTTGGTCGCAATGACCCCTGCCCCTGCAATTCGGGCAAAAAATTTAAAAAGTGCCATGGGGCGTAAAGAAAAACTTAGTTGTAAAAACATTCTCAAATTCTTAAGAATTTAGGAATAAGCAAAATATCAGATGATAAGTGAAAGCAAAAGAGCGGCTTTAGTAAAAAGATTAAAAGAAATTCAGGTTCTCCAAAAAAGGAAAATTAAACTGACGAGCGGGAAGACCGCCGATTTTTATATTGACCTCAAGAAAGCGTACGGCCATCCCGAAGTCTTGAAACTTATATGCTCGTGCATGAAGCCGTATTTGAAGAACGCAACCTGCGTGGCCGGTTCCGGGTATGGCGAAGTGTCTCTGGCGACGGCACTATCTATAAAGAATAACCTGAAACTTTCTCTTGCCAGGGACAAACCCAGAAGCCATGGCACCGGCGCTTGGATTAAGCTAAAATAGCTTTATGATTGATTTTCTTTGGCTTCTGGTCGTTTCCTATATCATAGGGTCAATTTCCCCGGGTTATTTCTTCGGTAAGGTCGTCAAGAACATCGACGTCCGCAACTACCGCAACGGGAACACCGGGGCTTCCAATACGTATCATCTCGTCGGACCGGTCTACGGCATAATTGCCGGCCTGTTCGATGCTTTAAAAGCTGTTCTTGCCTATTTCATTGCTCTGCGTGGCATCTCTTTTGCCGGTATTGCCGGCGTGAGCCCTGACCTGGCGATAACTGCGGGTCTGGCGGCCGTGGCCGGGCATATTTGGCCATTCTATCTCGGCTTCAGGGGCGGCCGCGGAGCGGCTTCACTTGCGGGGCTTGGGATCGCAGTCATATATCACACTCAGTCCTGGTACGCTTTCGCATTCCTGGCCGGCTCGATGATATACGGACTGATACTTAATAGGATCCAGTTCCAGGCTCCTATTCGCAAGTTTTTAAAGCTCGGCGGAGCAGTCTTTCCGTTAAGTTTGCTGTTCTTTCCGGACACGGCTGTTTTGAAAGTTCTCATGATACTGCTTATCGTTGCGGCGTCTTTCGACATTATTCGTTTTCTTGTGCCGGGCTTCAACGCGAAGTATTTGAGCATGGGGAAACTTTCGAAAAGAAAAGAGCGCGGATTCCTTTCAGGCTATACGCTTTTTCTTTTGAGCTCTTTCGTCGTTCTGTACTATTTTACAGAGAGTATCGCGGTCTTCGCTCTGCTCGCCTTTATATTTGGTGACCTTTTGGCTCCGATAGGGAAAGACAAGTTCCTTCCGGTTAGATTTATAAAAGACAAAACCTTGGGCGGGGCGCTCATTGTTTTTACGATGGCCCTTCTCGCGGGCCTCTTCTTGCGGTCTCTGGCGTCATTGCCGATATCCATGAACGCGGTTTTCATCGGGGCTTTTACTGCCGCAGTGCTGGACCAGTTCTCGTTCGCGGTTGATGACAATATACTTGTTCCCATCGGTACCGCGCTGATATTGACCCTGCTTACATGATAAAGAAAAGGCAAAAGATAGTCGCTATATCGGGAGGGATGGACCCTATTCATATTGGCCACGTCCGATTAATTAAGGATGCGAAAAAGCTTGGCGACAAATTAGTCGTTATTTTAAATAACGATAACTGGCTCAAGAAAAAGAAAGGCCACATCTTTATGCATCAGGATGAAAGAAGAGAGATAGTCGAATCATTGGCCAGCGTGGATATGGTTGTTTTAACAAACCACGGGCCAAATCCAAAAGACATGAGTGTTTCCAAGGAACTTATCAGAATAAAACCGGATATTTTTGCCAATGGAGGCGACAGAACGGCCACAAATATTCCTGAAGCCCCGACTTGCAAAAAAATCGGCTGTGAGATGGTCTTTGGCGTAGGTCAGGGCGGAAAGATTCAATCCAGCTCACGGCTTCTTGCTCAATACACCAGGAGTATTAAGGCAAAAAAACTTATTGATGTTGAAAAAACGTTGGAAAAAATAACCAAAGCAATGTCAAAATCAAAAATTGACTTGCCAATTCTACTGAAAAAACGTTTAAGCAGGCTAATTTTGAATTTGATGAATCGAAGGGATGGTTTTGGTCTTTTTGTGATTCTGGGCTGGGAGGATAAATGGAACCAATTTACCGATATGCCTGATAGTCAGCAGGATATTTATACAAAACATCATGTCAATGTGATGGAAGCAGGAAAAAAGGATACGCATTACGACATAGAATCTACTGTTAACTTTGACGGCGCGATTTTGATAGACAAGAAAGGTAATATTCTTCATTCAGGAATTATTATTGAAGGTTTGCGGCCCCACGTTATTGCCGACAAGATACACCCCGGCAAGTTTAAAGATCTTTCGGACCAGTTCGGTTTTAAAGGCAAAGTTCACTCCCGCCATCTCTCGGCCATTACCGCGTCATATATATTCAAGAGAACAACGATATTTACCGTCTCCGAAGAGAACGATTCTTTCCACATATTTGAGAATGGAAAGATTATCTATCAAATTTGACAACCTCATTGTTAAAGTTATAATTTCTCAACTAAAGATCTTTTAAAACGGTTGGATGGCTTGATAATGCGACATCTTCGTTATGCGGTTTTTATCATTTTTGTTGCCTTTAATTTGGCTGGTTGTACCGATAAAGTTTCAACTCTTTCTCCAACTGCTCCGACCACAGCAATATCTGTTTCTAACGGGAGTGCCTTGACGGGTGGAGGTATGAGTACTGCAAATCAGGATTGTGGTAACCCAAATGATTGGGAACCTGATGACAGCCCCTTGCAGGCCTGTCTGAATAAGGGCGGCCATATTGTTCTGGCTTCTGGTGGGCCCGGATACATCGTAAATAGTCAGGCTCTCATGATTAGGCCTGGCACTTCACTAGCTTCGGCCAATCTTGCTGATCGGGCAAGAATAATTGCAGGCAGAGATTTGTTTGACCCAATTCTGAGAGCCGAAGGCCTTTCACCAGGAGACTCAATCAAGAATATTATTTTTGATGGAATGGTTGACGAAATGGCTCCCGATGGGCCGTATCGCCGACATTTGGGTAGTTGTGGCGCAAAAAGTCCGGGCAACGTGATTGTGACCGGACGGAATTTTGTTTTTGACAACAACGACTCAGTAAAAGCTCTATGCGGTTCTGCGCTGGGTGTCTACGGTGAGAATTTTTTGATTACTAACAATAATATTGTTAGTAATGGCCGGGACAAAAACTCGGGAGTCCCGGGACTTCCGTGGGCTGACGGTATGACAGTTCTTTACTGCGGAGGCGGATACATTGCCCACAATAAGTTTGAAGACAATACCGATATTGACTTAGTTCTTGGTGGTGGCAGGAAATGTGTAGTTGAATTGAACACTATTGTGCACAAAAATAAACACGCCTTTGCTGGTTTGGCTATCGGTAACTTTGACGGAGACGGTCAAGGCGATCACACTAACTCGGAATATCGTGGCAACAAGGTTTACTCAACTCGTCCGAACGTGCTTTCGATAGGAATTTTAGTTGGTAGCCATCCTTGGTCTTCACGCGTGGATATTAAAAATGCAGGCCGTATCGTTGCCAACACTTCTTACGGAAATGTAATGAATTTTGTTGTTGAGGGCGTGTATGGCGGGGAAATATTCGGAAACACCATACGCGATCCGCAGGGGGAAGACAGTCTTTGCGGTAGAAGGCAAGCTAACTTTACCGTCTTTCCTCCCCATTCGGTTGGCGTAGAGATTCAGGAAGGCTGGACGTCAATGCAGATTGATGATTTCTCGTGCAGTTTTCAGCAATCCAGCGCAGACAGATCAAGAGTATTTCAATAAAAAGACCCCAACCAGGGGTTTTTAAATTTAGGAATAACGCCTGGAAAAGTATCAGTTTTTTCTGTATAAGTAAATATACAAATGATTAATTATCAAGATTTCGAAAAAGTAGATATATTAGATGTAGAACCAAATGCCCGCTACACCCTGGAACTCTACTCAAAGTTATCTTAATATTCATGATATGAACTACGTTTGTCCCATGCATCCCGAAGTGACTTCAGATAAACCGGGCCGTTGTCCTAAATGCGGAATGGCCCTTGTTGTTTCTGACAATGCGGCAACCCCCATGCCTCCTATGGAGGATAAAGGGCTGGGCACACTAACATTGAGAAGTTATCTGCCTCTCTTTACAATAATCCTGATTATTCTGGTTGCTTCCGGCGCGGCTTCCTGGAATAACCTTTCAGCCCTCAAATTCATAGCCTATTTTATGACCGGCTTCTTTTTGGTCTTCGCCGGGTTCAAGCTTATGGATCTTTCCGGGTTCGCTCACGGATACTTTACATATGATCTTCTTGCTAAACGCATGATGGCTTATGGTTATGCGTATCCATTTATTGAACTTTCATTCGGCTTATCGATGCTTGCCGGATATATGCCGATCTGGCTGTTATGGACAGAGTTTGCAGTAATGTTATTTAGCGGAATTGGCGTTTCTATTAAAGTTGCAAAACGAGAGCAGTTCCAGTGCGTCTGCCTGGGAACTTTTTTGAAGGTGCCTCTTACCAAAGTAACTCTAGTTGAGGACTTCGGCATGGCGTTGCTCGCACTTGTACTGATCTGGTTAATATAAATGAAAAGAAATATTTTAATTTTGTTGGTTTTGCCGGTAGTTGTATTTGGACATGGGCTTGGTCAAAAATTAGAGCAGCCGGCAGGAGATTATGTTGCCAACTTGGAATATAACAGATTAGAGCTTTCTGCTGGCGAGACCACGACATTTAACGCGAATTTGTTTGATAAATCTAATAATCCTGTCGATTTCTCTCAGGTTCTTTTTGAAATTTACCAGGAAGAGAAAACCCTTTTATCTGTATTTGCCTCCAGGCTTGCAAATGGTGAATCTTCCGTAGATTATACTTTTGCTGAAGAAGGGAAATACCGAGCGGAAATTAAATTTGTGAAAGATGGCAAAGGTATTGCCGAAGCCAAATTTGATCTTGATGTAGCTGCTGGTAAAAATAAAGCTGCTTGGTATAAAAATCAATTGCTTACAGGTATTGTTGGTGGCTTTGTTCTCGGTTTAATTTCAGTCCTCCTCTTTCGAAGAAAGTAATTGACTCATGTAAGTTTTTATTGTAAATTTTGCCAATTCAGAACCTTGAAAAGAGGATGGTTATGCGCTGGAAGGCCAGTCATCACGACCTAAAGTCAAATGGTATCAGGGTTTACTACTTTTATGACTCTGGCGGTACAACTCACATTTGTGGCGTAGGCTATCGCGTGGGTTCTATTCATGATCCCGTGGGTGTGCCTCATCTTGTGGAACACATTCTTTTTAGAGGGAAACCTCAGGATGCCGAAAGCGATCCCATCTATAATATGATATTCCGCTATTTCGGTGGAATGGAAAATCACAACATATTTACGACTTGGGACTGCACATATTATGGCGGCCCGGGCCTGTATCGCAGAAGCCATATTCACGAAGTTTTACCAATTATCGTCAGTGCTTTAAGAGACCGGTACCTGGGGCGGCTTGGTTTATCAATTGAAAAAACTGTTATTAACAATGAATATCGCCAAACCGATTTGGATAACCCTAATTCACAATTATCAGAGGCTTTTTATCAGACAATGTATGAAACAAACCCTGTTCGCAATCCGATCATCGGATACATAGAACAGCTCAAAAAGGTTCGTGTTACTGACGTTAAAAGATTTATTGAGCGTCATTATGTGGCTGAAAACATGTTTGTTATTGTTGTCGGACCAAAACGCGAAGAAGCGATTGCCATTGCCAAAAAGTATCTCGATGACTGGCCCCATAAAGGCAGTCCGGTAAAGTTGGATTTGGATTCTTTTGATAGATTGCCAAGGCACACTGTTCCCAGAATCCGAGAAACGACAAAGGTCGGGCTGGCGCAAAATTATGTAATGGTCGGATATTCATCCTGTTGCCATAACAGCCGAGATGATGCCGCCGTTGACCTCATTGAAAGAATTATTGAAAGACGCCTCTATGATTCTATAAGAGAAAAAAGCCGGAATTTTAAAGATGGAACATATCATAACCCAACTTTTACCGAGCGTTCTCTTGCTCACGGCGTCATTGGAGCGTGGTTTGCTACCGCCAGTCAGGATTTCGCTAAATATGGTCGGGACGCGATTGTGGCAGAGTTCAGAAAATTAAGAGAAGAATTAGTTCCCGGAGAAATGCTAGACGGGGCCCGCGATTCGTTAAGAGAGGGGTTTTTTTCCAGTTTCCGGGATACTCCGGAAGAAGTTGTGGAGATGGTGATTGCGGCGGCTTCCGGCGGAGATCCAGATTTAAAAATGTTGCATTCTTACCCGGAAAGACTGAAAAAGCTGACCCCAATTAAGATCAGAGAAATTGCTAACAATTATTTTGACCCCAACGGATTTACAGCCGTTACAATTTCACCCGCTTAAATAAAGGCGGGTTTTCTTTATGCTTCCTTTTTTGTTCTTGCATTAAAATAAGAGCAGTAATCGCAGTCTTCTTCGGAAGAAGGGATGTTTTCCGACACTAAACACTTGTGAAGTTTGGTAATGACACCTTCTACCCAGGAATCGTCGCCGGTGTAGGGGATTATCTTTACATCAAATTCGAGTTTGGCATCGAAGGCCTCTTTGTCCGCATTTCCGTTGCAGTAAACGAAATAGCCGACCGGAGATACTTTGAAACCGTTATTTCTGAATAGCCACTGGTATATTTCCATCTGGCGTTTGTAGCCGTCTTGCCACTCGGCATCCAAAGTTACTTCGGTGCTTTTTGATGTCGCCTTGTAATCAACAATATGAAGCTCACCGGTTGGATTGACCCAAATATCATCAATACCGCCCCTTAATATCAGATTGGTTTTTTTGTGAGTGTATTTAATTCCGTGCCTCAAAGAATCGCGCCATCTGTCCAGTTCCTCGTGGCTGAAAGGTATCGCGTCTACGCCGTATGTTTTCATAAGGGGATGGGCGGATTTTGCGGCACGGTGAACATCAAATTCTTTTTTTAAAAGAGTATCAACGGCGCTGTTCAAACTGAAAGGATATCCTGGCGGACGGGCGACCCCAAGCCGTTTGTCCAAATAAAAACATCGCGGACATTGCACGAAAAGATCTATTCCGCTCCGGCTGACAACAAACGGTTCGGAAGAACCCGGGTCAAATAAATTCCGTGTCTTTTGAGGGTTGTAATATTTGGACATTCACCATATTATAAGTCAAAATACCTATATGGACAAGCAAAAGCTCACGGCCGAACATTTTTATAAATTCTTCCAGTGCCCGCACTGGATCT
Source organism: Minisyncoccota bacterium (assembly GCA_040899895.1). GTDB lineage: Bacteria > Patescibacteriota > Minisyncoccia > 2-02-FULL-40-12 > GWA2-44-9 > JACPAB01. The sequence continues at coordinate 6,072 of JBBDZW010000036.1, read as the reverse complement.
GGTATGACATCTATGAAGATGCCAAAAAGAAGAGACTGAATAATGGGCATTAAGCCCCCTTTTATTTTTGTTCGTACGAACATTTATAAAATTTTCATTTTAGAATAAAAATGTATGATGTTTTATATCCTTTGCTCAAACAAAAACAGCTGATATACTTCAAGCTGTGGACATAATTATTATCAAAGAACCTATCACTCGGGTTGAATTAAAAAAAATCGCCGAACGGCGGTTCGGCGATCTCGTCAAAGCCGCAGTTGATATTGAACAGGAAATTATGGCGGTCGGCGGCGAACTTCACATTGATGAAGAGGTCGCACTTTTTGAAGAAGCGGGATCAAACCAGCAGAATGTCTGGGGCATCAATATCTATCCGAACGAAAAAGGTGAAGAATTTATCCAATTTGACTCAATGATAAATTTGAAGCCGAATCAAGGGAATCGGACTCGTGGTGTTGACGATTTATCTACTCGCGAGAAGATAATTTTTATAGTCAATAAACTGGTAATATGAAATACTTGCACGGCGATTCAATTGTGGAGCGTTGGAAACGGATGACTTTGGCCGAACAGATGGGGAATATCGGCAGCGAAGTCAGCCGGGCCGGTTTGTCACAGGGGAATAATGATCTTCGTTTTAATAACGCGATTGATCGGGCGCTGGAACTTTTCGACTTGACATTGTCGGATGCGCGTTGGCGTGGCCGGTTGCGAGAAATTGGCCGGGCGCGGGAGGTTTTTTGCGACGCGGTCTTGGGTGGTCGGGAATACGGAAGCGACTTGAAGGGTTTGCAAAAATATTTTGATCAATTTGTCTATGCCATCCAAAAATAATTCACAAAAGCTCACGGCCGAACATTTTTATAAATTCTTCCAGTGTCCGCACTGGATCTGGTACGACATTTACGAAGATGCCAAAAAGAAAAGGCAGATGCCGCCTCTTTTGGACATGATCTATAAAGGCAAACTTCCGAATGCCGGAAACATGCTTGGGAATCATAAAAAATTTGAAGAAATCAAGCCGGAAATGTATCGAGATCTGGACGAGGCGCTTATGGCCACTTTGGAATTAATGAAGCAGGGCAAGAATATTTATCACGGAGTCTTGATGTTTGAAGACTGGGTGGGAATGCCGGATTTTTTGGAAGCTCGGCCCGGCAAGTCGGAACTTGGTGATTGGGAATATGTTGCTTATGACGCCAAAAGTTCGCTTGAACTCGGAGATGACACCAAATTCCAGCTCGTTTTTTACAGTTTGATTTTAGAGCGTCTTCAGGGTACACAGCCTAAAGAGGCATATGTAATTGACCCGCAGGGAAACGAGAGGTCTTTTTTGGTTGATGATTTTGTTGATCAGTTTCATTTGTCCAGAGAACAGATAGAAAAAATACTTGAGGGAGAAAAACCGGCTCCATTTTTGAAATCCGGCTGTAAACGCACTCCCTGGTACTCCCTTTGCGTTTCGGAAACGGAGGGCTGTAATGATGTCTCTCTTATATATCGCTTAAGCCAGGCCGACCAGAGACGTCTTTACGACAGTGGGATTAAGACCGTTGCCGATATGGCCGATGCTGATGTAAATGATCTGCAGGCCAAACTTGAAGATTGGCCGTTCGACAAAATAGTCAGGATGAACAATCAGGCCAAGGTGCTTGTGGCTGACACCCCGATGATATTAAAGAAGCCCGATTTTCCCGATGTCAGATACGAGATGTATTTTGACATTGAAAGTGATCCGACCAGAGACATAGACTATCTTCTTGGTTTTGTGATTAAAGACAAACAGAATAATAAAACTTCGGAATTCAAATATTTTTTCGCCAAAGATAAAAGCGAGGAGCCGGAGATGTGGCGGAAGTTTTTGGATTTCCTGTTCACGCTTGATGACTTCGTCATCTACCATTACGCTTATTACGAGAGAGCGGTCTTTGATCGTCTGGTCTTGCGCTATGGAGCCCCATTGGATTTGGTGAGTAAATTCAAGGAAAATACCATAGACCTGAACGCAAAAGTTATAGATTCCGTTGTTTTACCTTTATATTTTTACACACTAAAAGATGTGGCCGGTTATGTGGGTTACAAATGGGACGACCCCAATGCCGGTGGCGCCGAATCTGTGGTTTGGTATAACAATTGGCTGGAGAAAGGCGACCCAGACATAATAAAAAGAATCTTGCGTTATAACGAGGACGATGTCAGAGGGACTTTAGCCATCAAAGAATGGCTGGAAAAACAAAAACCCGTAAAGAAAAAGGAAAAGGACTTGCTTGAAGAGTAGCGATATGTTTTAATCTAGATTGTGAAAAATTCTTATTTTGTAATTGGAATTATTATTATATCGATTGTCCTCCTCGGTTTGGTTTGGCCGAGCGCGGTGAATGGAATATTTAAATATTTAAATATTGAAATATCGGTGCCGGAGGCGCCTTTTCGGCTTGGCCTGGATTTATTGGGCGGAACCCATCTTGAATATCAAGCTGATCTTTCCAGGATTGAAGGAGACAAGGGCCAGGCCATGCAGGGCGTTCGGGATGTGGTAGAGCGAAGGGTAAATATTTTTGGTGTCGCTGAACCACTGGTTCAGATAAGCGGACAGGATAGGCTGATAGTTGAATTGGCCGGCATCAAGGACGTTAATCAGGCCATCAATTTGATAGGCGAGACCCCTTTTCTTGAGTTCAAAGAAGAAAAAGGCGACACAAATGAAATAATCGCGGCACAACAATTGGGTCAACGCTTGGGCGAGGATCCGTTTCAAAGCACCGGCTTGAACGGCAGACATTTAAAACGCGCTCAGGTCGTTTTTGATCCCCAGACTTACCAACCCCAAGTAAGTCTTGTTTTGAATGAAGAGGGTACAAAACTTTTTGCCGAGATAACAAAAAGAAATCTTGGGAAGCGGGTGGCCATTTATCTTGATGGTTTTATTATTTCCGCCCCCGTAGTTCAGAGCGAAATAATTGACGGCAATGCGGTTATTACCGGAAGTGGTAATCCTCAAGAGGCGAAGCTTCTTGCCATCAGATTGAATTCTGGAGCGCTTCCTGTCCCGATAACTTTAATATCACAGCAGACAGTCGGGGCATCGTTGGGCGCAAAATCTATTGCGGATAGCCTTAAGGCTGGAGTTTGGGGATTGGTTCTGGTCGCTTTATTTATGATTGCCTTTTATCGATTGCCGGGGATAGTGGCGGTGTTTGCCTTGGGGATTTATGTTTTGATGGTGTTGGAAATTTACAAACTCTTGCCGGTAACCCTCACTTTGGCCGGTATTGCGGGGTTCATTTTGTCTCTGGGCATAGCGGTGGATGCCAATGTCCTAATTTTTGCCAGAATGAAAGAGGAATTAAAATCGGGCAAGTCGTTAAAGCAATCTATGCATGAGGGTTTTTCCCGCGCCTGGCCCTCCGTTAGAGATAGCCACGTTACCACACTTTTGGGCGCTCTGGTTCTCTATATCTTTACAACGTCAATAGTAAAAGGATTCGCCCTCACTTTGGGCATAGGTGTGCTTATAAGCTTGTTCACGGCTACTTTTGTTACCAGAAAGCTTCTTTTTCTGTTTGTTGGACCGCGTTCAGAAAAAATAAGATGGCTTTTTAATTAATATGTTTCCGAAGATATACAATTTCATGTTCTGGTTTTCAGTGTCACTCGTCTTAGCGAGTGTTGTTTCGATATTCGTTTATGGTCTTAACTTCGGGGTTGATTTTAAGGGCGGTACGGTAATGGAAATAAAATTTTCTGCCGGCCGACCTGAAATTTCTGCTATTCAGGAAACACTTGCTTTACCTGGTGCCGTGATCAGTCCATCCGGAGACGACGGTGCGATAATTAGAACGGAACAACTTACCGAATCTCAACATCAGATTATTTTGTCTCGTCTTCGGTCCGGATTTCCAAATGCCGGCCTAGAGGAAAGCAAGTTTGATTCAGTCGGACCAATCGTGGGCGATGAACTGAAAGACAAGAGCATCAAGGCCATCATTGTTTTGCTTTTAGCCATCACCGCTTACATTGCCGTTGTTTTTCGAAGAATTTCCGGAGTAGTTCCCGCTTGGGCGATGGGTTTGGCTGTGATTGTGGCCTTGGCCCACGATGTGATAATACCGACAGGCATATTTGCCTGGTTGGGCCATTATTATGGGGTTGAGATAAGCGCCGTATTCTTGGCCGCGGCCCTTACGATCCTTGGCTACTCGGTTTCTGATACCGTGGTCGTTTTAGACCGCATTAGAGAAAATGTCATTAAAGGCGGTTCAAAACCAGTCCGAACGGGTGTTCATCCGGGCGGGGAAGATTTTGGTTTGACGGTTCACAAGAGCGTCATGCAAACGCTGACCAGATCCATAAACACATCAGTTACCACCTTGCTCTCAATGATTGCCATATATTTCTTCGGCGGGGAGAGTATACGTTATTTTGCCCTTGCTCTGATAATGGGAATTTTTCTAGGCGCCTATTCTTCAATATTTGTCGCGTCGCCGTTGCTTGTCTGGGCGTATAACAGAAAACTGGGCAGGAAATAGCGGCCCTCTTGACCGATTCCGATAATGTTGATATGGTGAGGCCACAAATTAAAATTCATAATAAAAAAGTTTCACTATGGGTACAAAGGAATCAGGCGCTGTGCTAAAAACGGTCGCCAATTTGGTAAAAAATATACCGGTCAGAAATAAAGACGTCGTCTCCAGGCGTTTTGGTTTAAAAAATGGCAAAAAAGAGACCCTTGAGTCTATTGGTAAAAGCTATGGTATTACCAGAGAGAGGGTCAGGCAGATTGAGGAATTCGCCACAAATCAGCTCCGTAAGTTTGCCGATGAGAATCAGGAGGTTGAAAAATATGTTGTTGTAGCCAAAAACATGCTTGGAGCCGGTGGTGGAGTAATGAAAGAGCGCGACTTGTTTAAAGCCTTTTCCGGAAGTGAAGCCGAATCGGCTGTTAATTCTTCTTTGGTTTTTATTCTTTCCTTAAGCAAGGATTTAATTAGATTCGGGGAGAGTGACAATTTTCATGCTTTTTGGGCGCAATCTTCAACTGCTTTGAAAGATTTTAAAGATCTTGCTTCTGCGTGTACTGCTTTTCTTGAAAAAAACAAAAGAGCTATTCCGGAAGAAGGCTTTGTTGAGTTGGCAGAATCCAACGGCGTCAATGGGTTATCCGAAAAATTTAAAACATATCTTTCCATATCAAAGACCGTTAGCAAGAATATTTTTAATGAAGTAGGTTTAACATCCTGGCCGGAAGTGAAGCCTAAGGGCGTAAAAGACAAGGCTTATCTGGTGCTTAAAAAGGGAAGCGCGCCTAGACACTTCGGCGAAATAGCAAAGTTGATAAATACCGCCGGATTTAATGGCAAGAAAGCAAATACTCAGACCGTCCACAACGAATTAATAAAGGATGAACGTTTTATTCTTGTCGGAAGGGGAACCTACGCTTTATCCGAGTGGGGATACAAGTCGGGGACCGTTAGAGATGTTTTAATAGATTTAATGAAAAGTTCTTCCAAGCCATTAGCCAAGACAGCTCTTTTGACCAAAGTAATGAACGCAAGAATGGTCAAAGAAAATACCGTATTGCTAAATCTTCAGGACTCCAAAACTTTTCTCAAAAACGAAGACGGCACATACTCGTTGCGTAAGGCCTAGGGTTAGAAAATCCCAAAAACCCTCTCCAATTTTATCAGGCTTCCGCTCGGACTATTTCTAGCATCTTCTCTTAATTTTTCTGACCGACAGAGTTCCTTGGCTGGCTAAAGCACAGCCAGGAAACCACTCCGAGACCCGGAGTCACCTCTGTCAGGCCATGCGGCCCTTCGGCCCGTTCCTGACATCTCCGGATCGGTTCCCAGAAAAATAGTATCAAAGATGCTGAAATAGTATCCGATTGTGCAGATTGATAAAATTAGAGAGAGATTTTGGGGTTTTTATGTGAGCTATTTATCGTAAAAATCCCAAATCCCCTGCCTATTTATCATCATCCTGACGAATAGGTAACAATCGCAGATGAGCGACGCTATTTTTCTGGGAACCATTCGGGGTGACCCGGAACGGGGTAGCGAAGCGCCCGCA
>JBBDZW010000035.1:14231-16398 GCA_040899895.1 Minisyncoccota bacterium | reverse complement strand
TTGAAGACATATTTTCTATTGAAGGAAGAGGAACGGTTGTTACCGGTAGAATTGAAAGAGGAACTATGAAAGTTAACGACGAAGCCGAAATAATTGGACTTAAACCTACCCAAAAAACAGTTATTACCGGTATTGAAATGTTCAACAAGCAGCTTGATGAGGGATTGGCTGGAGACAACGCCGGCATTCTTCTTCGAGGATTGAAAAAAGAAGATGTTGAAAGAGGACAAGTTTTGGCCAAGCCCGGTTCAGTCACTCCTCATACTGATTTTGAAACTGAAATCTATGTTTTAACCAAAGAAGAAGGCGGAAGACACACACCATTTTTCAAGGGGTACAAGCCACAATTCTACTTCAGAACAACTGATGTTACCGGAGAAGTAATATTGCCAGAAGGAACCGAAATGGTTATGCCCGGAGACACCGTTAACTTAAAAGTACAATTGATTGCTCCTATCGCCATGGAAGAAAAGCAGAGGTTCGCCATCCGAGAGGGCGGTAAGACAGTTGGAGCAGGAGTTGTAACGAAAATTAATAAGTAAATATAAAGTAACCCCGACGCCTGCGGTCGGGGTGAAATGTTCTTTGTAAGATAATGGCAAAAAAGATAGCGGAAAATAACCAGAAAATAAGGATTAAGCTACGAGCCTATGACAATAAAATCATAGACCGTTCGGCTAAGCAGATTGTTGATACGATTGAGCGTTATGGAGGCAAACCAACCGGTCCGGTTCCTTTGCCAACAGAGACTCGTAAATATACAGTTAACCGCTCATCCTTTATTGATAAGAAATCCAGAGAACAGTTTGAAATGAGGACGCATAAGAGAATAATTGATATTACTTCTCCAACCCCGAAGATAATAGATGCTCTTATGAATCTGAATTTGCCATCAGGAGTGGATATAGAGTTAAAAATGTAAAGACCTTAAATTTGTAAATTATTATTTTACCCCGAGCACATAAACTATGTGCTCGGGAATAAGGTAGTAATTGAGAAAGGTATTTATCCGGCAAGGGTTGGAAAAGTTCGCGGAAGCGAGAACATCCATCACATCCGGTTCCATTCATCCGCCAACCGGCGGAGTCGGATAAAAATACCCACTCATTAGTTATCTTAATTATCAGTAAGTGGTTTTAATCAACATTAAACCAAATTAGTTAGTCAAACAAAGTTTTAGCGTAGGTCGTAGACCCAGCTAAATCTGGGTTTTTGATTGCTTTTAGCAATATATGGCCAAATTTTTATTGGGAGAAAAAATTGGGATGACGCAGGTTTTTGAGGACGACGGCACGGTTGTTCCGGTTACTGTTGTAAAAATAGGGCCGAATGTTGTTGTCCAATTAAAGACACTGGAAAAAGACGGTTATGAAGCTATCCAAGTTGGCGCCGGTTCCAAGAAAAAAATAACCAAGTCTTTAAAAGGACATCTTAAAGATTTGGGCAACCTGCGATTTTTGAAAGAATTCAGAACACTGAAGATTAATGAGCAGGAAGTAAAAAGAGGAGACAAGATTGATGTTTCAATATTTGTCCCCGGAGATGTTGTTAAGGTCACCGGTTTGTCCAAGGGAAAGGGTTTTGCCGGAGTTATGAAAAGACATGGTTTTTCCGGAATGCCTCATAGTCATGGGCATCACCATGTTGCAAGGCATGGCGGGTCTATTGGTCAGAGGTTCCCCCAGCACACTCTAAAAGGAATGAGAATGGCCGGAAGAACCGGAGGAGTCAAGAAAACCACCCGAGGATTAAAAGTCGTCAGAGTTGATGTTGAAAACGGTTTTTTGGCGCTAAGAGGCGCCGTGCCGGGAAATAATGGCGGCTTTCTTATAATACAGAACTATTAATATGGATTACCCTTTACATAATCAGGAAGGAAAGAATATCGGCACCGTAGAACTTCCGGAGAGTATTTTTGGTTTGAAAATGAATGCGGATCTTCTCCACCAGGTTACAACTTCCCAGATGTCTAACAAGAGACAGGTATTGGCTCATGCAAAAGACAGGTCGGAAGTCAGAGGAGGAGGAAAGAAGCCATGGAGACAGAAAGGAACAGGACGGGCTAGGCACGGTTCTATACGTTCGCCGATTTGGAAAGGCGGAGGAGCAACATTTGGTCCGACCAAAGAAAGGAATTTCAAGAAAAAATTAAATAAAAAAATGGTAA
>JBBDZW010000035.1:12146-14131 GCA_040899895.1 Minisyncoccota bacterium | reverse complement strand
TAAATATGGCATTGTTTTCCAAAAAAAATAAAGAAGAAACAAAAATCGAACCCGTAAAAGAAAACGAGGTTGTTGTCCCATCTTCTTTTCAACCCATTGAAGCCAGTGTTATAACAAGTTTTTACATAAGCGAGAAGGCCGGATTTTTAAACGGTTTTAATCAGTACGTATTTAGGGTTTTAAAAAATGCGAACAAGAGCCAACTTTCCAGACAGGTAGAAAAAATGTTCAAGGTCAAAGTCCAGAGTGTAAAAATGATGAATACAAAGAAAAAGAGAAGGGACGTAGGAAAATATCCGGGATTTAAGCCGGGATTTAAAAAAGCGATCGTTGTTCTTGAAAAAGGATACACAATAGAACAGGCAAAAATATAAACATGAAAGAATATAAACCGACAACTCCATCAAGAAGAGGAATGCGAGGATATGATTTTTCTCAATTAGCCAAGATTGAGCCTTTGAAGTCCAAAACCAAAGGATTTCAGAGAGCGTTTGGAAGAAATAATTCCGGACTGAAAACATCCGGTTACAGAGGGAGGGGCGGTTCAGCTAAAGCCAAGAGATCATATAGAGAAGTAGATTTCAAGCAGATGAAGATTGATGTTCCCGGAAAAGTTTTTGCTTTGGAATATGACCCAAACAGGACTTCAAGAGTTGCCAGAATTCATTTTGCGGATGGAGAAAAAAGATATATATTGGCACCTCAAGATTTGAAAGTCGGGGACACTGTTATTACTTCAGAACAAGCCCCGCTTAATTCGGGGAACAGGATGAGGTTGAAGAATATTCCGCAGGGTTCAATGGTTCATAATGTAGAATTGAGACCCGGACAGGGGGGAAAGATAATCAGATCGGCCGGAAACGGAGCAACTGTTTTGGCTAAAGAAGCAGGATATGTTCAACTAGTAATGCCGTCATCTGAAGTTAGAATGTTGTCTGGAGAATGTTTTGCTTCGGTGGGTCAGCTTTCTAATTCCGAACACCACTTTATATTTTTAGGTAAAGCCGGAAGAACAAGATGGTTGGGCAAGGGGCCAAAAGTAAGGGGAACGGCAATGAATCCGGTTGACCATCCTTATGGAGGAGGAGAAGGAAAACAGGGGAGAGGCACCAGAAGGCCGAAAACGGCGTATGGAAAGATTACCGGCGGAAGGAAGACCAGAAATAAAAAGAAAAAATCAGGCAAGTTTATCGTAAGAAGAAGAATTAAGTAGGGAATGTTTAAACGTTTAAATATTTAAATATTTTTTATGTCACGATCACTTAAAAAGGGCCCATATGTTGACCAAAGATTGTTGAAAAAAATAGTCAATTTGAAAGTGGGCGACAAGACAATTGTTAAGACATGGGCCAGAAGCTCAACAATAGTTCCAGAAATGATAGGCTTTACGTTCGGCGTTCACAATGGACGAGTTCATGTTCCGGTATTTATTACTGAAGATATGGTTGGACACAAGTTGGGAGAATTCTCCTTAACCAGAAAATTCGTCAGACATGGAGGAAGAATGCAGAGAGAGCTTGAAGCGGCCCAAAAGCAAAAAGAAGTAGAGTCGGCACAGGCAGCTAAAGCTGCGCCGGTTGAAGGAGCAGCGAAACCGAAATAATGTTTAAACATTTAAATATTTAAATATAATCTTTATGGCAGAAGTAAAAGCACAATTAAACGGATTGAGGATTTCCCCAAGAAAGGTTAGGGCTATTGTTGCATTGGTTAAAGGCAAAGGAGTTATTGAGGCTGCCAATCAGTTGGAATTTTATGTCAGAAGGTCTTCACCAGCCTTGCTTAAGCTTTTGAATTCAGCCATTGCGAATGCCGAAAACACTTATCATATGGTGAAGGAGAATTTATACATAAAAGATTTTTTGGTGAATGAAGGCATAAAACTGCGAAGATTCAAACCAAAAGGCTTTGGAAGGGTTTCCCCGCTTCAGAAGAAGACCAGTTTGATAAGGCTGATTTTAGCGGAGCGTGTTGCCGGGATGAAG
>JBBDZW010000035.1:0-12046 GCA_040899895.1 Minisyncoccota bacterium | reverse complement strand
AAAATAGGCAAAAGAATTTTTAGAAGAAAACAGGTTTAATCATTATGGGACAAAAAATATCACCGACATCATTTAGAACAGGCATAACAAAGGATTGGGCATCCCGCTGGTTCGGCGGGCGCAAATACGTTTCCTATTTAAAGAACGACGTCGCCGTCAGGAATTTTCTTTCCAAAAAATTAAAAGGCATGAGTGTGGACAAAATAGAACTTGAGAGGGGAACAGATTTGATGAACGTAATTATTTATACGGCCAGACCGGGTCTTTTAATAGGACGAGGGGGAACAGGTGTTGAGGAATTAAAAATATCCATACAAAAACTTCTTAAGAAGAAAGTTTCAGTCAGAATAGAAATACAAGAGGTTAAGAGCCCGGAATCATCGGCCACAATAATGGCGGAATCAATTGCTGAACAGATTGAAAAGAGGATTCCTTTTAGGCGGCTTATGAAACAGACACTTTCCAAAATAATAGCCTCAAAGCAGGCCAAAGGGGCCAAAATTCAGCTCGGAGGACGTTTGGATGGAGCGGAGATAGCCCGAACGGAACATTTGGAAGAGGGGAACTTACCCCTACAGACCCTTAGAGCTGACATAGATTACGCCAAAGTTACAGCCCATACCACCTTTGGTACTGTTGGCGTTAAGGTTTGGATATATAAAGGGGAAAAATTTGATAACAAAGAAGAAAACATTTAAATATATTTTATGCAACCAGCAAGAGTAAAACACACAAAAGTTCACAAAGGAAGAATGAAGAAAAAAGCATCCCGAGGTACGTATTTAAGCTTTGGCAGTTTTGGATTGAAAGCTGAAGAATCAACTTGGATAAGGTCTAATCAGCTGGAAGCAGCCAGACGTGTCATGACAAGATTTGTAAGTCGCGGTGGCAAGATTTGGATTAGAGTATTTCCCGACAAACCACGCACCAATCATGGTGGTGAATTGGGGATGGGAGGCGGAGCAGGATCTTTGTCTCATTTCGTTGCTCCGGTAGAAGCCGGGAAAATCATATTTGAAATAGATGGTTTATCCGAATCATTAGCCAGACAAGCCTTGATTCAGGGAGCGCATAAACTTCCGTTAAAAACCAGAGTAGTAAAAAGATAATATGAAACGCATCGATTTAAACAATAAAAACAGAGAAGAGCTAGCGATTATGTTTAAAGACCAACGGGCTAAACTGTTAAAATTGAAATTTGAGCTGAACGAAAAAAGTCTGAAAGATGTCAGTCAGCTGAGAAAAACAAAAAAGGATATAGCGCGGATTTTAACTGCCTTGAACAGTCAAAATGAAAATTCCAAATAACAAGCACCAAATAACAAACAAATCCAAATGACTAAAATTACAAATTTAAAACAGAGAATGTTAAAAGGAACTGTAGTGTCAGACAAAATGAACAAAACCGTTGTTGTTGAAGTTTTGACGCTGAAAAAACACGCTAAGTATAAGAAGTATTTCAAGGTTACAAAAAGATTCAAAGCCCATGATCCGGAAGGTCAGTATCATATTGGAGATAAGGTTGTTATTGGTGAAACTAAGCCCATATCCAAAGAAAAAAGATGGATAGTCGTCAGCAAAGCCAATAACGTTTAAACATTTAAATATTTAAATATAAATCTATGTTGCAATTACGTTCAATAGTTGATGTTGCTGATAACAGCGGAGCTAAAAAGGTCGGAGTTTTTAAGGTGCTTGGAGGTTCAAGGCACAGGTATGCTCAGCTGGGGGACATTGTCGTAGTTTCGGTAAAAGTTGCCGAACCAAGAAAGGCAGTAAAGAAAAAAGATGTGCTGAGAGCTGTTGTTGTCCGTCAGAGAAAAGCTTTTAGGAGAAAGGACGGGACATATATTAAGTTTGACGATAATGCCGTTGTTATTTTGGACGGGAAAGAACCCAAGGGAGGAAGAATATTCGGCCCCATACCAAGAGAAATAAAAGAAAGAGGTTTTAATACTATAGCTTCACTTGCGGAGGAGGTTGTATAAAAAATATGAAAATAAGAAAAGGAGACAATGTGATAATGCTTGGTGGCAAAGACAAAGGAAAGACCGGAAAGGTTGCAAATGTTTGGGTTGAAGAAAATAGGGTTGTGGTTGAGGGTTTGAATATGATTAAGCGCGCGGTTAGGGCCAGAAAGCAGGGACAAAAAGGGCAGATAATTTCCAAAGAAAGGACCGTGAGTGTCGCAAGTGTTGCTCTGGTGTGCAAATCTTGCGGAAAACCGACCAGAGTTGGTTATAAAATTGATGGGGACGATAAAATCAGAATTTGTAAAAAATGCAAAAATCAAGTATAATTACTGTCGCTTTATTTATGACTAAATTATTGAAAAAATACAGGAAAGAAGTCATCCCTGCCATGCAGAAAGAGTTTAATATTGAAAATACAATGGCCGTTCCCAGGATAGAGAAAATATTGATCAATACTGGCACGGGCAGAGTAGCGAAAGAGGACAAGGTTACAGAAAGAATAGCCAAAGACGTGGTGGCCATATCCGGCCAAAAGCCAGTTTTTAGGAAAGCCAAGAAATCCATATCAGGATTTAAGTTAAGAGAAGGAATGAATGTGGGAATATCGGTCACTCTTCGAGGCAAAAGAATGTATGATTTTATGGACCGCTTAATATCAATAGCCCTGCCAAGATCAAAGGATTTTCGCGGTATTGATGCAAAGAATTTTGACAGAATGGGCAATTTGAATATTGGAATCAAGGAATCAAGCATATTTCCAGAACTGAATTATGAAAATTTGAAAGATATTTTCGGCCTTGAGATTACGGTTGTGAATAATGCAAAAAACAAAGAACAGGGAATCAAGCTGTTAAAATTAATGGGATTCCCCATTAAAGTTTAAAAGTTTAAAGTTATGGCAAAGAAATCTACAATCGCAAGATCCGCAAAGAAGCCCAAATTTTCAACTCGCTTAGTGCGCCGATGTTTCATGTGCGGGAGGAAGGCGTCTTATATGAGGAAATTCGGTTTATGCAGAATTCATTTTCGGGAGTTAGCCAGCGAAGGTTTGCTACCGGGAGTGAAAAAATCAAGCTGGTAAAGAATGTTTAAACGTTTAAATATTTAAATATCATTATGGATCCAATTTCAGACATGTTAATACAGATAAAGAATGCCCAGGCGGTTGGGCATGAGCAAGTCGCACTCCCTTTTTCAAGGGTCAAGTTCAGGGTAGCCGAAATATTGAAAGATGCCGGATATCTTTCCAGTGTTGAAAGAAAGAAAAAATCTTTTGGGGGCGGAACTGCATCTGCTGAAAATAAGATTGAGCATGAGTATTTGTATGTATCTCTGAAATATAAAGATAACGAAGGGGCTTTGAGCGGTATTAAAATAATAAGTCGGCCATCAAGAAGGATGTACATAAAAGCCCAGGAAATAAAACTGGTTCGTTCGGGTTATGGCCTAGCAGTTATATCAACTTCAAAAGGAATAATGAATTCAAAAGAAGCGAGAAAGAACAATCTCGGCGGAGAAATACTTTTTGAGGTTTGGTAATTGAGGAGCGAAGGCGACGAAATACTGAGCCCAGCAGGGCGAATGTAAAATATTAATATGAGCAAGATAGGGAAAAAACCAATCAAGATTCCAAGTGGCGTTGAAGTAAAACTCAACGGTTCTTTGTTTTCTGCTAAGGGTTCAAAAGGAGAACTTTCCAGAGAATTGCCATTCGGAATAGAAATTAACATTGAGGATTCTCAGGTTCTCTTAAAACCAAATAAAATTACCAGGGAAAGCAAGATCAAGTGGGGTTTGGCCAGTTCCATGGTCAGAAATATTATAAAAGGGGTATCAGATGGTTTTGAAAAAGTTCTTGAGTTTCAGGGGGTTGGATACAAGGCCATTGTGAAGGGGAATGAGTTGGAGTTGGGATTGGGGTATTCACACCCCATAATATTTCCGGCCCCGGAGGGAATTTCTTTTAAAGTTGACAAAAACACCATTACGATTCAAGGGATAAATAAAGAACTGGTTGGAAAGGTGGCCGCCGAAATTAGATCATTAAGAGAACCAGAACCATACAAAGGAAGCGGAATCAGATATAGGAATGAAGTAATAATCAGGAAAGCGGGTAAAAAGGCGGTAGCTTCCGGCTGATAATATATGAATAGAAATTTTACCAAACAATTAAATAGGTCCAGGCGCCACAAAAGAGTCAGGGCTAAAATTTCTGGAACGAGTTCTCGTCCCAGAATCGCAATATTCAAAAGCAATCAATATATATATGCTCAAGTTATTGACGATGAAAGCGGAAAAACGTTATTGAGTGTTTCTGATATGGAAACAAAGAAAGGAAAAAAAACAGAAAAAGCTTTTGATATTGGGGAAGGTCTTGCTGTCAAAATGAAAGATAAAAGAATACTTGATGTTGTGTTTGATAGGGGAGGTTATAAATTTCACGGCAGAGTAAAAGCTGTCGCTGAAGGATTAAGAAAGGGCGGAATTAAATTTTAATATGGAAAATCCAACACCACAAAACAATACCGAAACACAGCAGCCAGTCCAAACCACATCAACGGCACCAGTAATTCCAGAAGCATCGGCACCGGTGGTTTCTGGTGGAAAATTTGGAGGAGGACCTAGGCGCGGAAGCGGCCGAGGCGGTTTTGGTGGTGGACAAGGCCGGCCTGGCGGAAGAGGAAGAGGTGGCCCGGAAAGAAAACAAGAGTTTGAACAAAGGGTTTTGGATATCGCAAGAGTTTCTCGTGTTACCAAGGGTGGTAAAAGATTCAGTTTTAGGGCGACCATCGTTATTGGCGACATGAAAGGTAAGGTCGGGGTCGGAATGGCTAAGGGAAAAGACGTTGCCCAATCAGTTCAGAAAGCATACAATCAGGCCAAAAAGAATATGATGGTTGTTCCCATAAAGAACGGCACCATTCCTTATCAGGTTGAGGCCAAGTATAACAGTGCCGTGGTTTTGCTTAAACCAGCGAGGGGGGGAGTAAAGGCCGGCGGTCCGGTTAGGGTTGTAGCAAAGTTGTCCGGAATAACCGCCATGACCGGAAAACTTCTTGAAAGAACAAACAATAAGGTGAATATTGCCATGGCCACCCTTGAAGCCTTGAAAAAGATTCGGGTTAAGAATAAATAAACAAAGAATATGAATTTATCAGAATTAAAATCAAGAACTCCCAGAAAATCCGCAAAAAGAATCGGAAGAGGAGGAAAAAGAGGAACTTTTTCAGGAAAGGGGTCTAAGGGACAAAAATCACGCGCCGGAATCAAGCTCGGTTTTCGGGGCGGTGATAATCGTATTTGGCAACTTTTTCCAAAACAAAAAGGCGCATCAAAAAAGCCAGGCTCCAACAAACCTCATTTTAAACACAGGTTTTATCAATCAAAAGGCGAGAAACATCAGGTTTTCAATTTGGATTTTTTCAATATGTTTGACGATGGTCAGATAATTGATTTAAAATTTCTTATTGAACGAGGTTTGGTAAAAAAATTAGAAAAAAATATTAAAATACTGGGTAGCGGCGACTTAAAAAAGAAATTGGAATTTAAAGGATTTGAATTTTCCAAATCAGCCAAAAATAAAATAACAAAAATAGGAGCCAAAATTTCAAATGAATAAGATATTACAATTATTCAAGAAGCCGGATTTAAGAAATAAAATACTCTTTATATTTTTTATTTTGGCTGTTTTCCGTCTCGTATCCAATATTCCCATTCCCGCCATTGACGCTTCCCGTTTAAGAGATTTTATTGCTCAAAATCAGCTCTTTGGCATAATCAGTTCTTTTACCGGCGGTTCCCTGTCTTCTTTGTCCATAGGAATGCTTGGTTTGGGGCCTTATATTACCGGCTCTATTATCATGCAGCTTTTGACGATGATTTTTCCTTCGCTTGAGCAGATGTATAAATACGAGGGAGAAGCCGGCAGGATGAAATTCAACCAATATTCTCGTTTACTCACTGTGCCGTTGGCAGCCTTGCAGGGGTATGGGTTTCTTGTTTTGTTGTCTCGTCAAGGAGTTATTGGAACTTTGGACTTTGCTTCTTGGGTTGGCGCGTTGTCGGTCATAATCGGTGGCAGTATCTTTATGATGTGGCTCGGAGAATTGATTACCGAGAAGAATCTTGGCAATGGCGTCTCCATATTAATTTTAGCAGGAATTGTATCCGGTCTTCCGACCGCAATCAAACAAACCATCTTTACCTATGACCCAAGCCAACTGTTCACCTACGCCGGGTTTATTTTAGTGGCACTGGCAGTCATTGTTGGAGTGGTATATATCAGCGAGGCTCAAAGGAATATTCCCATCAATTATGCCCGCCGCATCAGGGGAAGCAAGGTTTATGGCGGAGTGTCCACCTATCTTCCAATGAGGGTTAACAATGCCGGAGTGATTCCGATAATCTTTGCCCTTTCGCTTTTGCTTTTTCCGGGTATGATTGCCAGTTTCTTTGCCGGCTCAAGTATTCCGTTCGTTGCCAGTGCGGCCGGTTTTTTTAACAGCTTTGTGCAGTCGCAGTTTTGGTATGCATTTTTCTACTTTTTGTTGGTGGTTCTTTTTACTTATTTTTATACCGCAGTCACATTTGATCCAAAATCTATATCCGAAAATATTCAGAAGCAGGGAGGCTATATTCCCGGTATTCGTCCCGGACCGATGACGGCCCAGTTCCTGAACCACTTACTCAACAGGGTTACTTTGGTCGGCGCTATATTCCTGGGTCTTATCGCGATTCTGCCGAACATCGTTCAGGGAGCTACAGGTATAACTACTTTTGCTGTTGGTGGCACCTCTGTCCTTATCGTAGTTTCGGTCGCGCTGGAGATAATGAAGCAAGTGGACGCCCAACTCTCGATGTATGAGTACTAGTCGCGCTTCGTTTCCGAACGTTCTTCTTTTGGATTGAGGCGTTCGCTTTTATTTTCTGAATATTTTGGTATTGTTTATTTAATGAACGAATCCGGAATAAAATTTTATGTTCAACTGCTCGGATGGACCAATGAGGCGGCCGAGACCTTAAACGGAGAGCATAAAAAGTGGGCCGTTTTTTTGATTGGTCCGCCGGGTTCAGGCAAAGGGACGCAAGCAGACTTATTGGCGCAGAGGTTTGGGTTGGTCCATGTTCAGACCTCAAAGCTTGGGGAAGAAAAAATAAACGATCAAGAATTGGTCAAGAACGATCCGGAAATCGCCGAGATAAAGCGTCTGTACGACAAAGGCGAGCTTTTTCCTCCGCCTTGGACGGTAAAGATAGTTTTAGAAAAAGCCCAAGAACTGGCAGATCAAGGCAAGGGAATTATTTTTAGCGGCTCTCCAAGGACGATTTATGAAATTGAGAACGAATTGCCGTATTTTGAGAATTTATTTGGGAAAGAAAATATAAAAGTCATTAATCTAAAGATCGAAGAAGGGGAATCCATAAATAGGAATAGCCATCGCCGGGTGTGCCAAGCCAATGGGCATCCGATACCTAATTTTGAACAATTTAAGAACATTCAGACCTGTCCTCAAGACGGAAGCCCCATAATCACCAGAAGCTTGGATACGCCGGATACTACAAAAACCAGGAACGAAGTTTATCACAAAAGAACCGAACCGATATTTGCTTTTTTGAAAGAAAAGGGGCATAACATTATAGAAATAAACGGCGAGCAAGCCATAGATAAAGTTTTTCAAGACATACTTGCCGAATTAGACAGATGAAGCTAAAAAGCGAAAAAGAAATAAAAATAATGAAAGAGGGTGGAGAGATTCTGGCAAAAATACTCAAAAGATTAAAAAATGAGATTAAGCCGGGAATCACTACCAATGATTTAGAAAGGCTCGCTCGAGAGCTTCTTTTGTCTTATGGAGCCGAATCGTCTTTTCTTGGATTTGATAATTATCCGGCCGTTCTCTGTACTTCGGTCAATGAGGAGATAGTTCACGGGGTTCCTTCGGAAAGAGTGCTTAAATCGGGAGATGTGCTGAAACTCGATATGGGAATTTATCGGAACGGGTTTCACGCCGACTCGGCCGTAACTGTTTTGGTTGGCCAGAATAGCCAAAACGAGGAACTTATCCACATAACGACCTTGAAGGTCGTTAATATAAAAAAGTTGATAAGTGTTACCAGAGAGGCGTTGAATATTGGCATTGCTCAAGCTAAAGAGGGAAATACAACCGGGGATATCGGCGCGGCTATCCAGGAGTTCGTCCGGAAGAACGGATTTGAGGTAATCGAGGACCTTGTCGGGCATGGTATCGGTAAGGAGCTCCACGAGTGGCCGCAGGTGCCCAACTTCGGAAAACGAGGACAGGGCGACAAGCTGGTTGAGGGAATGGTGATTGCCATAGAACCAATGGTTGTTACCGGCAAGAAACGCACGAAAATCGGCAAAGATGGATTCTCTTATATTACTGCCGACAAGGGTCTTGCCGCTCACTTTGAACACACTGTGGCCATAACAGAAAAAGGGCCTTTAATACTCACAAATTAGGCAAATTTACCCTTTTTTGACTTTTTGAGCTTTTTGAGGTATAATTTAAATAGGAAAACTATTTATACTCAATACAATTAACAGCTCACGAATTAACGACTTAATAAGGAATATTTCAGCAAAAACAAGAAATATCGTTCTGAAGTATTTTGTTCCCTCCGACAGGAACGGATTCCGCCCCAAAATTCTTGAGGGCCAGTTTTTCTATCTCTTTATAGCATTGCTGGTAGGGGTAAAACTGATAAGCTTGATATCTTTTCAGGAATTTTTAAAGTCAGAAATATTCAATAGGATTTCCAGAGACGATATCGTGGTTTTGACCAACGAAGTCAGACAAGAGAACGGACTCCCGCAATTGGCAGTAAGCCCGGTTTTGCAGGAAGCGGCCAAACTTAAGTTGGCCGACATGTTGCAAAATAATTATTTTGCCCACACTTCTCCGGCCGGTGTAAGTCCTTGGTACTGGTTTGAAAAGGCGAAGTATAGTTATAAGCTTGCTGGAGAAAATTTGGCCATGGACTTTGCTTTTTCACAAGATGTCGTTGATGCTTGGATGGGTTCCGAGAGCCATCGCAAGAACCTATTGCTAAAAGATTTTAGCGAGACAGGAATTGCCGTGGGCTCGGGTATTATAAATGGGCACGAAACAGCAGCCATAGTCCAGGTTTTCGGAACGCCGAAAGAAACAAAAGCTGCTGCTAAGCCAATTGCTGTTAAAACACCGGCTCCTACACCTAAGCCATCGGTCTTTGCTCCGGCTTGGACGTCCAAGCCGCCGGCTCCTACACCTAAGCCGCCAGTTTACGTCTCTGGTCCGGTTCAGATCGTAAGCTCTGCGCCGAAAGAAACATTATTGCCGACCAGATTGGCACCGATATCTTTAGCTAAAGAAGTTGCTCAAGCGGTTTCATCTAATGTTAAAGCCGCTTACAACAGCGATATAGTTAAATATACTCCCAGAATTGTTAACCAGACCACAAATTGGGCCCTAATAGAATTAACGATGGCGGCTGTAGCGATTCTTGTATTTAATATATTTATAGCTTTTCGTATTCAGTTTCCGGCATTGATCTTCCGGGCTGTTTTACTGGTAATTATTAGCGGATGGATGGTCTGGTCCGGTCCGAATGTTTTAAGCCAAGAAGAGGTCATAATTACCAGGGTTGCCGAACTGGATGGGTCCCGATAAAAATTAACGATATGGATTTATTTAAACCAAAGATCAATATTAAATTCGACTCTCATCCGAGTGTTTTAAAACTGGCCTCTGTTGTGGTCGGCGTTTTCGTGACAGTGTTCGTGCTCCTCTTCGTTATTTTCAACGGGCCATTAATTATTTCCCTTGTTAATTATCGGCTTACTCATTCCGAGCAAGCCGATAATGAAAGATTGACTGCCCAGTATATAGCGCTCTATGGTTATCGTGATCAGGAGCAGCCAAGTTGGGCTGGCCAGTCGGTTCCTGTTACCCAAGCCGCCGTTCACGTGCCGAGTTTGCCAGTTGTTCACGATAATCGGATCACCATCTCTAAGATCGGCATTGCCGCGCCTATTATCCAGGTACCTTCGGATAACGTGATAACTATTTTAAACGCGCTCAAGGGCGGTGTTGTGCTCTACCCCGGCTCGGCATATCCCGGTCAGAGTGGCAGTACAATCATTGTCGGTCATTCTTCTTCCAATCCTCCCTGGACCAAATACTCTGCTATTTTCTCGTTGCTCGACAAGCTCGCGCCCAATGACCTGGTCAACGTTTCATTTGACGGCAAAGAATATACTTATCGGGTTAAATCGACAGAAAAAGGTTCGGTTCAACACATCATTAATTCTAATTTGGGAGGGGATCTGATCCTCTCAAGCTGCTGGCCGGTTGGCACTGATCAGGGTCGGATCACGGTCGTGGCCGATCTGGTCCAATAGTTGACTCATTTTTATTTTTGTGGTATCATTTGCGAGGATTTTGTTCTCGCATTTTGATAACAAGGGAGGTTTAGATGAAGATAGTTACTTCGTTGGTTTTCTCGATCCTCGTGCTCCTCGCAGTCGTATCGTCCGTGGCGGCTCAAGAAATGAGGCCCGACGACAGGTATCAGGGTTATCCGAAATCCCTGATCCAGTGGCCATCTGCACCGCCGGACTTGGCGTCGTGCCAGGCCGGCGAATACTACGAGCCGTCGGACTTTCATCTGGAGAAGTATGCCAGTCGTGTGAAGGTCGCGAGCGTTGTTTCCCAGCCGACGGACCAGTGCGTCTGGATGCTGACCAGAAATGGTTGGCGTTGGATACTGCGTCCTGAAGGCACGCTTGTCGCACAAGATGCCCAGGGTCGGGACCTTTTTGACCTTGGTTCGCCGAACGGCCGGGTATGCACCAATCCGCGGCCATTCAGTGTGGCCATTGCGCCTGTTGTAGCAGCAGTAGTGGAAGTCGAAAGGCCGGTGGTTTTTCTGCCACCAGCTCCGCCGATTCCATCGGTATGGTTACCACCAGCACCAGAACCGTGGGTACAGGCGCCAATTTTTATTCCGACACCCGTTCAATTCGTTGCTCCGCTTCAAGAGGAATTTTCGGGGTGGGGGGTGACCGGTGGTGGGATAGCGAAGTGGTCGTCAACTCCAGTCAGCGGCATCGTTGGTGGTGTTGCTGGTCGTAACGTCTGTTCTGTCGACGGGCGTACGTTCGATCTCGGCTTTGCCTTCGGGGGTCCGGGACGATCGTTCTGGCGAGTAACTTTCGTGGGAATGTTCGTTCGGGATGGTTCGTTTACCACCTACGATTGTAAGGACTGTGGCATGCAAGTGACCGCAGTTTCGCAAGGCATGCGAGTGTGGGGAGGCGGTGTGGAAAGGATCTTCCGAGTCGGAAATAAGGATTGGAAAGTCCGTCCTATGGTTTCCCTTCGTGCCGGTATCGGCCGGGTGAGCGGCCAAGCTCACAGGTACGTCGGTCCTATCGGCGGTTCAGCCACCAGTGTCGAAACCGTTGGAGCGGACCAGTTGTTCGGATCGAAGTTCCTGGCCTTAGCCGGGGGAGGTGTCGGCTTCGCAGTGGATCTTGGCGATAAGTGGACTTACACAGTCGATGTCGCCGGGGTTGAATATCCCGGGGTCTACTACGGCCGGGTCCAATTGACTTACTGGCCCAAGTGAGGTGAAAAGAGCTGAGCTCATTGCAGCCCAGCCGGAAACGCATTCCGGCTGGGCTCTTTATTTTGTAAAAAAAATCGGGAGACCCACCTGTAAAGGTGAATCTCCCGAACTGCTGGCCAGGGACTATTGAGCTCCCTGCGTCACCGTGACTGTCTTGCCGGCCACGGATATCGTCCCCGTCCTTGCCGCGCCGCCATTGCCGGCGACAGTGTAGGTGACACTGCCGTTGCCCGTTCCGGACGAGCCGCTGGTGATGGCGATCCAGAACACGTTGGACACAGCCGTCCAAGCGCAATCACTTCTATTGGCGCTTACCGAGAACCCTCCGTTTCCACCTTGATAGGTGAAAGATTGGGGCGTCTCCTGCACCGCGTATGTACAAACTGGCGGAGGCGGAGGAGGCGGAGGAGGCGGCGGCGGCGGTTGCGGTCGCGGCTGTGGTG
>JBBDZW010000034.1:0-17682 GCA_040899895.1 Minisyncoccota bacterium | reverse complement strand
AGTCCGCCGACCTGCTCCAAAACCCCCATCTCCTCTAATTTATTTGAAAGATTCAGAAGATCTATCGGTTCGCGCCTGTCGAACAGCGCCATTACTGCTTCATAGATTATCTGATGGCCGCGTTGGTAGAAATCTTGGGCCTTAAGGTAGTCGGCCACTTTGTTTATCGATTCACGGTCAATTAAAATAGAGCCAAGCAGGGATTTTTCGGCGTCTATGTTCTGTGGGGGAAGTTTATCCTGAGCAATGCCGAAGGGCTTGTCGGGCGATATTTTATTCACGATGCAAAAATTATATCTTTAATTTCTGTTTTTGGGCAAGGAACAAACAGTGCATTAACTGTGGAGTAGTATTGTAAATAAATGCCAGAGGTATATAAAGAATTCAAGAGACCTTTAAAATGTGGGAAAATATATGTTTTCAGGCGTAGGATTGGTAATTTCAGCCGGTTGCGGTTTTGTTTTGGTAGTGATGGGAGGAGCGGTTCTTCTAAGCGTACCAACCAAAAATAAGCAAGAAAAAAGTGTAAGAAAAATATTGAGCAAAAGGGTTTTCAGAGAAATTTCCGATGTAAAAAAAGAGCTTAGTGATTATTTTTCCATGATTGTCGGCCGACTTAACAAAGCAAATTTTTGTTTTACCGTTGCTTTCATAGTGCTGTCTTTAACGATTAAGGCGATGAATCCGGATATATCAATATTTGGAGCTATGGCCAGGCTTCTGTACGTTGCCTGGATACCTTTTGTTATTATTGGAGTAATAAAATATTGGGTAATGAACTTATGTTCCAATAGTTTTGAAAAACTTAACGAGGACCAGTAAGCGGTCCATAGATTGTGTCGTCAATTTTGTAGCCCATTTCTTCAATTTGGGCTCTTATTTTGTCTGCACCGCCATAATCTTTGGTGTGGCGGAGTTCTTCTCTTTGTTCAACTAATTTTAAAATTTCTTTCGGAATCTTTAGTTCTTGGGGAATAATACCAAAAATAGAATTAACCTCCGAAAGTATTCTTTTTATCTCTTCCCGACTTTTTTTGCTAAGCATTGAAAAATGTTCGTTTGCGCTTTTAATTACACCAAATATAACCGACAGTGCCTTGGGAGTATTGAAATCATCGTCCATTGCTTGCTGAAACATCTTATCAAATTCAAAATCTAAATCAGTATTATTTTCCTCCTTAGTTAATTTCAACTTTTCATTCAATTCAGCTATTCTTTGGACGGCTGCTTGTGCTTGTTTCACTATTTCTTCCGAAAATTGCAGGGGGGAGCGATAATGATTAGATAGAAGATAAAATCGCAATGCTTCTTTCGGCCATTTTTCCAAGGCCTCATGCAGTGTCATAAAATTCCCCAAAGACTTGGACATTTTTTGCTCTTTGTTCACAAGAAATCCAACATGCATCCAGTGTTTTACAAACGGTTTTAAGCCCGAAGCGGATTCCTGCTGGGCTATTTCGGCTTCATGGTGGGGGAATATTAAATCTTGCCCACCGCCGTGGATATCATATTGAGGTCCGAAGTGGTGTTCGGTGATGGCCGTATCTTCAATGTGCCAGCCGGGCCTGCCGGCGCCGAATGGGGCCGGCCAGGAAGGGTCGTTATCTTGACTAAATTTCCAAAGCGCAAAGTCCCCGCGATTGCGCTTCTTTTCGCTGTCATCTATGCGGGAAACTGCGTCGTCGGCCATACCGGCAGTCCTACCCGACAATTTTCCGTAGTCAGGAAATGTGGATAGGTCAAAATATATGCCACTATTATCGATCACATAGGCATTGCCTTTACTCAACAACGTCTGAACCTGTTTAATTACTTGGGGAATGTGGTCTGTCGCGTTCTTGTATTCCGGAGATGTAACACCCAGAGCTTTTACATCTTCTTTAAAAAGTTCTGTGTATTTTCTTGCGTGTTCGAGCGGGTCGATTCCTTCTTTCTCGGCCCGCTCGATAATTTTGTTGTCGATGTCTGTTATGTTTTGAATATAGTTTACTTTGTAGCCTTTGTGGAGAAGATATTTTGTGACGACATCAAAAAATACAAAGGTTCTGGCGTTTCCGATGTGGATATAATCGTAAACGGTCGGGCCGCAGACGAACATATTAACCTCCGTGTTTTTGGTGGGAATAAACTCCTCTTTTTGGCCAGTCATGGTGTTTAAAAGTTTTATCATGTCATTATATTAAATAAGAATGTCCGCATTTCTTCAACAGGTGTTTCAATGAACAAGAATACTATAACAGCCAAAGACATAAGGCAAAGCGTAAAGTAGGCAATGCAGTTTTCCTTCTTGTTGTTTATATTTGGGCCGACTATGGCCGGATTGTTGGCCATATGTATAAGAATTGCTATCAAAAAAGGAGCGACGATGCCGTGGATTATAGATGTCCAGAGCAGGGCCTTGATGGGGCTTATTCCCAGATATGGTATTACCAGCCCGATAAAAACCGAAGCAATCATTACCAGATAAAATTCTTTTGCTTTTGAAAAGGGCTTGTCCAGACTTCCTCCCCAGTTGAATATTTCGGAAAGAACGTAGGCCGATGAACCAGCCAATATGGGTATAGCCAGAACCCCGGCGCTTATTACGCCCAGAGCAAATAAGATATACGCATAATCCCCGGCCAAAGGCCTTAAAGCTTCCGCCGCCCCTCTTATCGTTTCAACATCTCTTATCCCTGCATTAAAGAGAACGGTGCCCGTAAGGGCGATGATGAAAAAACCTATGAAGTTTGAGAAAAACATTCCTATTTCTGTATCGTCGGAGATGCGTTTTAGTTCATTTTTGGTAACTATCCTGTATTCACAGATCATTTTTCCTCCCCCATCTTTTGCTTCTAGTTTTTTTTCTTCCGCTTCTTCGCTGGCCTGCCAAAAAGCCATATAAGGAGAGAGGGTGGTGCCGAAGATTGCTATCAAAACCATCAAACTACCCCTGTCAAAGGAAACAGAGGGGATTATAAGCTGATAAAAAATCCTGGGCCAGTCGTTTATTATAAGAAAACCGGCTCCGACATAAGCAAAAAGAGAAAATGCGAGCCATTTAAAAATGGTTACTATTTTTCGGTAGGGCAAAATTATTATGAGAAGCAGTATCAATCCTATTATCACCCAGGAAAATAATGTTGTTGATCCAGGGGTAAACACTTCTATTGCTGAAGCCATTCCAAAAACATTTGCTCCGATGTTGAAGGTGTTGGAGATTATGATGAGGCTTGAAATGAAAACAAGAAGACTGTTGGAGTAGTAGCGTTTTATATTGCCTGTCAGACCGCAAGAGGAGGAGATACCAATTTTTGCGCTCATTTTCTGGATCGTTATCATTAGTGGAAGGACATAAAGCATGGTCCAGACCGCGCTTGTGCCGAGACGCGAACCCGCCACCGAATAGGTGATTATTGCCGAAGGGTCGTCGTCGGAGGCGCCGGTTATCAAACCCGGCCCGAGCGACTTCCAGAATTTTTTGAGTTTTCTAATCATCAGATAATAATTGTACCATAAATTTTAGTTCGTCATAAGGTTTTTAAATCAAACCAATTTTTTATTAATTTAAATTAAATTTTACAAATTGTGCATAACTAGCACTCTTGACATTAGAGTGCTAATTTAATAAACTTTAAACATGCTAAGCAAACGGCAGGAAAAATTGCTTAATATATTGATTCACGAGTATGTCCGGACGGCCCGTCCGGTGCCTTCGGTGCTAATATCTAAAAAGGCCGGAATTAAGGCCAGTTCTGCTACGATACGCAATGACATGATTGATTTAGAAGAGAAGGGGTTGCTGGAACAGCTTCATGTTTCAGGAGGAAGGATTCCAACGGACAAGGCCTATCGATATTATGTAAACCAGATGTTGAGTAAACCCGTTAACATCAAGCCAAGCAAAAAGGACACAAAAAAGATAACCAAGGCATTGGATGAAATCAGCGGTAATTCAAGGGCAATGAATAAAGCGATTGCGAATGTTCTGTCGGAGTGTTCCGGAAATTTAGTTATTACCGGCATCGCCAATGATGCAGAATTTTTTAAACAAGGGTTGATGGGGTTATTTCGGAACCCTGAATTTAGAGAATTCAACGATGCTTTCAATTTTGTGAGCTTTTTTGAGGGATTTGACATGTTGTTTCAGCTTATTGAAAGGGAATTCTTCCATACCCTGGGTCCGCCATCGGGATTACCAATTCAGATACTGATTGGAACCGAAAATCCATTCAAACAGATTAAGGGCGAAACGGTTATGTGTACGAAATATGTTTTGCCGGGAGATGTTATCGGTTCACTGACTTTGATAGGACCAACCAGAATGAATTACGAAAAAAATATCGGTTTAATCAAATACATAACGGAACAATTGCAAAAATTTAACCACAAATAATTATGGATGAAGAAAAAAAACAAACAGAAGACACCAAAACAGACGTTTTGCCGGCTGATACAAATGACAAAGCCGAAGAGTACTTAAATAATTGGAAACGGGAACGAGCCGACTTCCTGAATTATAAGAAAGATGAATTTAAGAGGTTGTCGGAATTTGCCAAATTTGCCAACGAGGGGGTTTTGATGGAGGTTATAGAGTTAATGGATGATTTGGAAACGGCATCTAAAAAAATTGATGACCCCGGTCTGGCTCAAATAATAAAGAAGCTTGAAGAATTTTTAAAGAAATATGATATTGAAAAAATAGCCGCAAAAAAAGATTTTGACCCGGCGCTTCATGAGGCGGTTAGTACAGAAGCCCGCCCTCGGCAAGCCGAAGGCGAGGCCGGAGAAGGCGGAGATAAAATTGAAGAAGTAAGAGCAGGATACAAAATGCACGACAAAATAATTCGCCCGGCAAGAGTAAAAATAATAAAAAATAATTAATAAATAAAAATATGGCAAAAATATTAGGTATAGACTTAGGGACAACTAATTCAGCGATGGCGGTGGTGGAAATAGGCCAGCCGCGTATCTTGGAAAACAAAGAGGGAATGCGAACCACCCCCTCCATTGTTGCTGTGGGCAAAAACGGAGAGAGGTATGTAGGCGTTACCGCCAAACGTCAGGCGGTTACAAACCCAAGAGACACAATATATTCAGTTAAAAGACTTATTGGCCGTCGGTTTGCTGACGAAGAGGTTCAGCGGGACAGAAAGCTTTTACCTTACGAAATTCGTGAGGGCAAACAGGGCGATGTTGAGGTAAAGCTTGGCGGAGAATGGAAAAAGCCGGCAGAGATTTCGGCAATGATTCTTCAGAAATTAAAAGCGGATGCGGAAGATAAATTGGGAGAAAAAATAACCGAAGCCATTATTACCGTTCCGGCTTATTTTGATGATTCTCAAAGAAAGGCAACAAAAGATGCCGGAGAAATAGCCGGACTGACGGTTAAACGTGTTATTAACGAGCCGACAGCGGCCGCTCTCGCTTACGGATTCAACAAAAAGAAAGATGAGAAGATTGTCGTTTATGATTTTGGCGGCGGGACTTTTGATGTGTCGGTGCTGGAGGTTTCCGAAGATACAATTGAAGTTCGCGGTACCGGAGGCGATACGCATTTAGGTGGAGACGACATTGATCAAAAAATAATCCACCACTTCATTGATGAATTCAAAAAAGAAAGCGGTATGGATGTATCAAAAGACCAACTTGTCGTTCAGCGTTTAAAGGACGCGGCCGAAAAAGCAAAACACGAATTATCCAGCACTCTTCAGACCGAGGTTAACATCCCCTTCCTTACAGCCGACAGCGCCGGTCCGAAGCACTTCAATATTTCTTTCACGCGAGCAAAGCTTGAAGAATTGACGCGCGAACTAGTTGATCGTTCCATAAAACTTACCAAAGAAACGGTTGAAAGCGCCGGTGTGAAAATTTCGGATATCAATGAGGTGGTTATGGTCGGCGGTCAGACCAGAATGCCTCTTATTGTTGAAGAAGTAAAAAAACTTTTTGGAAAAGAACCGCACAAAGACATCAATCCGGATGAAGTTGTCGCTTTGGGCGCAGCCGTTCAAGGCGGTATTATGCAAGGCTATATTCGAGATGTATTGTTGCTTGATGTAACCCCTTTGTCGCTTGGTATTGAAACTCTGGGTCAGGTATTCACTAAGATGATAGAGAAAAATACCACTGTTCCTGTTTCCAAAACACAGACATTTTCCACCGCGGCTGACAATCAGCCATCGGTTGAAATTCATATTTTGCAGGGAGAACGGGCGATGGCTCATGATAACAAAACTTTGGGCAGATTTATTTTAGACGGAATTCCTCCGGCTCCGCGCGGGGTGCCTCAAGTTGAAGTAAGTTTTGACATAGATGCAAATGGAATTTTGAATGTTAAAGCCAAAGATAAGGCGACTAATAAGGAACAATCAATTCGCATTGAAGGTTCGTCAGGACTTTCCGAAGACGAGAAAAAGAGGATGACCGCCGATGCGGAAAAACACGCCGCCGAGGACGCAAAGAAAAAAGAATTGGCGGAAAGCCGCAATCTTGGCGAGACGCTTGTCTACACCACAGAGAAGATGGTTAAGGAAAATGATGCTAAAATAAAAGAAGAAGATAAAAAGGAAATCAATGAAAAATCCGAAGCGCTAAAGAATGTGTTAAAATTGGAAAATGTTGAGGAAATAAAAAAAGCAACGGAAGAATTATCCAAAGTCGCGCAGAGGGTTGGCGGAGAATTGTATAAAGCCGCCTCCGCTCAAAACAGC
Source organism: Minisyncoccota bacterium (assembly GCA_040899895.1). Lineage (GTDB taxonomy): Bacteria > Patescibacteriota > Minisyncoccia > 2-02-FULL-40-12 > GWA2-44-9 > JACPAB01. The sequence continues at coordinate 10,990 of JBBDZW010000034.1, read as the reverse complement.
TCCGGCGAGCCGAAGCAAGAGACTCCGCCCGCCGAAGAATCGCCCAAAGAAGAGCCGAACAAATAACGACCTTCAAGGTCGTTATGACAAAATTGTGGATAACTCGTTTATGCCTACAAAATACAAGCTTATTATCTGGCATGTGCTCATCGTTCTTTTGGCTTTGGTCTTTTGGACCTATGCCGCGGGTGTCATCGCCCAGCCGTCGGACTCATTCGAACTGGGTCCGGAGAGCATTGTTTATCTTGTCGTCTTTGCTTCTGTTATTGCTTTGGGTTTAGCTCTTTTCCGCGAGAGATGGCTCGTATTATCTTTTACGGCTGTCGCAGGAGCTCCTTATTTATTGGTTTCACCGAGCTATGTGACTTTAGGGGGCTTGGCTTTTATGGTTCTGTTTATGTTTTTTTCTTGGTCAGTAACCGTAAGTGAGCTTAGAGAAAGGAGCAAAGTAAATATAAGAGCGGTTTTGAGGCGTAGTTTGACAGCCATAATCCTTGCACTTTTTGTGGCCATATCTTTTTTAGCGTACGGGAGCCCCATTGCTACGGGAATGGAGAAAAACGAGAGGTTGCCGTCTAATACTGAAAAATTTATTGGTACCGTAGTTCGTGGAACAATTGGACCGAGAATTGAAGGAAGTTTACAGCAAAAGGAAAACATTATTGCGGAAGTGACACGGGAAACGTTTCAAGAATTTAACACATTTTTGAAGCCATACTTCAGATATGCTCCGCCCTTGTTGGCATTTGCGGTTTTCTTTGTATTGTGGGGGCTTAGCTGGTTTTTCGTTCAGTTGGGCGTATTGCTGGGGATGCTGATATTCTGGTTCTTGAAGAAAACAAATTTTGTGAGAATAGAAGAAAGAGACGCAAAAGCAGAGACACTGATTATTTAAATATGGCAAAAGATTATTACACAATTTTAGGGATACCTCGCACCGCTTCACAGGAAGAGATAAAAAAGGCGTTCAGGAAAATCGCGCATCAGTATCATCCTGACAAGGGAACCGGGAATGAGAGCAAATTTAAGGAGGCGAACGAAGCCTACCAAGTGCTTTCAGACCCAAAAAAGAGATCAAATTACGACAACTTCGGTTTCGCTTACAACGACGGGGGATTTCAGGGTCAATACAGTCAGGGTTTTGACTTCTCTGATTTATTTGGTGGGGGATTCGGTCCATCAGCTGGCGGACGGGGCAGGACCGGCGGAATGGAGGATATATTTGATTTATTTTCGGATGCTTTCGGATATCGTCAGCCGCAACAGGAAGATCAATCCGGAGGCGAGAATTTGTATATTGAAGTTGCGGTAGGCAAAAATGATTTAGGAACAACCAGAGTTGTTGAGTATGAAATTCTCGGCCAATGCTCCGAGTGTTCGGGGCACGGAGTGGCTAAAGGATATTCCTGGATTAATTGTAAAACTTGCGGCGGTTCGGGACAGGTTAAACAGACAACCAAAAGTGGATTCGGATATTTTTCGCGAATAACTGTTTGTCCCCACTGTAAAGGCAAAGGGAAAATGCCCGAAAAAGAATGTTCAAATTGCAAAGGTAACGGCCGAGCAAAAACAAAAAGAAAATTGGAAATAAGAATTCCGAATGATTTAAATAATGCTTATGATATTGTTGTGCCGAAAGGCGGTAATGTCGGCAAACTCGGCGCCGAACCCGGGAATTTAGTCATCCATCTCAAATTGAAATAGTCGTGTTATAATTAAGTGGTGGAGCTGATTAAACCTTATTTAGAAAAAATTTCATCACTGAAACTGGGGTCGGAATCGCTTTTTGGCATACTTGTCATCGTTTCCATTCTTTTATATGGATTGAGTTTAGGCAAAACCAGAGCGTTGATATCTTTGCTGGCGATTTATATCGCCTATGTTTTGCAGGCGATATTTCCTTATTTTTCCGAGTTGCATAACGCAATACGTTTCTCACCAGAACTCTACATGACTCGCATCGCCCTGTTTCTTGTTTTTTATATAATAATTTTTGCGATTCTCAATGGGTCATTGGTCAAACGTCGGCTGACAATGAATGAATTCTCTATATTTTGGGTCTCCATAATTAGTTTGCTTCAGCTGGGGATATTGACGTCAGTTATTTTGAACTTTATTCCGGCAGATGAGCTTACAATGTTCCCGAAGTATGCGTTAGGATATTTTGCCGAACAAAGAGCCCTATTCTTCTGGCTAACAGCCCCCATCTTAATACTTATAATGATGAAGCGAGATAAACGTTCTCACAGGGCAGAGGTCTGATTATTTTCCTTTTTCAACACGTTCTACGTATTGGCCGGTTTCGGTATTGATTCTGACGATGTCGTCTTGGTTGATGAAAAGGGGAACGTTCAGAGTGGTTCCGGTTTCCAGTTTGACCTGTTTCATCCCTCCTTGGGCGGTATTGCCCTTGATGGATGGCGGGGCTTCCACAACTTTAAATTCCATTTTAACTGGAAGCTCCACATTTATAATATCGCCATTATATTCTATGGCCTCTAGGACAGTGTTAGCTTTTAAAAATTTAGCCGATTCCCCGATAAGTTCTTCCGTGAGCTGAAATCTTTCTGGTCTCGGAGTGGTTTCCTGACCGTGCTTGCTCGGAGAGGCGTGCTTTAGCCGCCTTTCGAGTCTCTGTAGCCGGTCAAGGAACTCTGTCGGATTGTTCTCAAAGGAAAACCAATATTGGTCTCGGTGGTTGTATAAAAACTTAACTTTTCGGCGTTCTACATCAGCCGGTTCAAAGACATCGGATTGAGCAAAGTTGCGTTCCAGAAGTTTCCCATTAATTAAATTCCTCATTTTGACCTGAACAGTTGGTCGGCGCTGTTGCATTTTTAAATGATGAGTTTCTAAAACAACGTAGGGTTGATCCTCGTAGATAAAAAATGTTTTTTGTTTTAGTTCGTTTACGCCAAGTGCCATATTAACTCGAATATATTAACAAATTAGTCAAAAATCTTCAACCAAAAAGGCCTTATCGGCCTTGTTCTGGCAAGAGCAGTTTCAGGTGCTCTAACCGTATCCTATATTCCTGTGACTCTGTCCAGTGCGGAGCCACGGAAAGCTTACTCAGGAGACTTATCACCGTTTCCGGCGAGGTGTAAAGCGCCGCGATAAGGTCCGCGCCTACCTGACAATTGATCGGGTTGGCACAGACCGGCGGTACGAAGATTATGTGTCCCATCTCATGGGCTATCAGAGCCCTTTGCTCTGGCTCAGGCAGGCTCAAAAAGAAACCCTCTCCGATCAACACGTAATAGACGAGCTTGGATTCCTCCAAGCTTGCGCTCGGAAAAATCAGTGCCGGTTGAAGGACCAGCTCAACGCCTTTTCTTGCTTTCAGGTCGCGAGAGAGTTTTTCTATCAGGTCGGAATAATTGTCGGCTCGTTTTCCCGAGGCCATAAGCTCGCGTTGGTTTCGTGGCTGTGGAGGCTCGAACTGGTGCAAGAGCGAATCCACGTAAATGGCGTAGGCAGCCACACTAAGGGCCATAAGCAGTCCGAGCCAAATTACTTGACGGTTTTGGGGCTCCACGGACTCTCCTGCGTCAAAGAACGTCTATGCTTAAATATTAGAACTTATTTCTTGAAAAGCAACGTAGCAAGGAAGATGACTCCGCTGGTGAGGACCACAATTGGACCGGGGTGGAGATTAAAATGCGTGGCGATAAAAATACCAATTAATCCGGAAAGAGCTCCAAAAACTCCTGACAGCGTCGTATATCGGCTCATATTCAGGGAAACGTTTTTGGCTGCCGCGGCCGGAACTATTACCAATGCGCCCATCAGGAATGTGCCGGTAACCTTAAGCCCAAGAGCAACGATAAGGGCGACCATAAGAAGGAAAAGCAAACTGATGCGGGAAACGTTAACGCCCATCGATTGGGCGAGTTCTTTTGATATTACGCTTAAAGTTAGGCCGCGATATATCTTGGCCACGATAAAAAACATCAGTGCCGTTAGCCCCACGGTTATAAAAGCATCGGCCAAAGTTATTTTAGCTATGTCGCCGAAAAGCGCCTCCAACAACTCCGGTTCCGGCGTGATCAGAATTCCAACAGCCAAGCTTAGGGCAAAAAATATTCCGACCAGAGTCTCCGAAGGTATCTCTGTTTTTCTCTCAAGCATCCATATTCCCAAAATAGCCAGGAACAAAGTCCCGAATGCTCCAAAGAAAGGATTGACTTCAAAAAGCAGAGCGATGGCTATTCCTGGAAGGGCAACGTGCGAAATAACATCGCCGACCAAGGACATTCGCTTTAATATCATAAAAGAACCGAGATACCCGGCACCAAGGCCTATAATAACGCCGACAAGAAGTTGTAAATATAAGGGACTCATAGGCTAATGTTCGTGTTTATAAAAACTTGCTTCGCCGCCGTAAAGTTTTGTAAGCGCTGCCGGGTCTAAAACCTCACTCGGGGCGCCGTAACAGACCATTTCTTTGTTGACACATAAGACGTTATTGGCGTATTTATAAACAATATTCAGATCATGGGATATAAGGAGGATGGTCATATCCCTCTGGTCCCTTAATTTTTTAAGAAGATTGTAAATAGTTTCCTCCCCGCCGACGTCTATGCCCGAGGTGGGTTCGTCAAAAAGCAGAACGTCCGGCTCATCAATGATGGCCCAGGCAATAAGCATACGCTGGAGCTGGCCGCCGGAAAGCCAGCCCAGTCGCTCCCTTAACAGATGGTATTCTATGTGGTGTTCGTCGTAGTGTTCGTCTACTAACCCGACGGCCAGGAGGGCTTTGACGATCTGGTCTCGGTTTTTTGTCTTCAGTAGCATGAATTCCCCGACGCTCAACGGCAGTTCCCTGTCTATAGAAAGCTTTTGGGGGACGTAATTTATTTTCAGGCCCTTGGCCCATTTGACCTCGCCGGAATAGGGGACAAGCCCGAGGAGTGCCCTAAAAAGCACCGACTTTCCGGAACCGTTGGGTCCGATTATGGCCAAGACGTCACCCTTCTGAACAAAAAAGCTCATACCCTTTAATACTTCGTTTTGATCAAATTTAACACCTAAATTTTCTATTGTCAGCAATGTTTCATTGTGAGGCATCTATTTAATATAGCAGTATTTTGACCCCGTTAGAAGTAGCCGCGCCGTGGCCCTTCAGACTCGCGACTAGGTTGCGAGTCTGACTTCTAGCGGGGTGGGGTGGACAAGATTAGCAATTTGTGATATAGTATTTAGATTATGAGTAAACTTACTAAGTACACAGCTACAGTATTGGTCGTTTTCGGACTTGTTTTTGGCTTAAGTGCCGGAGCTGCCCAAACATATAATTATGACGGCAATTCGACGTTTCCTATCAATTCCGATGTATCGGGCCGTCTTTGCGGTGTTCTGGGAACATTGGGCTTGGGATGCGGAAGTTCAACGCCGGTTGCATATCAACCTGGAACCGGAGGCTCGGGTAGTATTTTAGGTTCAATCTTCGGCGGTTCCACTGCCGTTTCTGCCACCGACACCACCAGCGCTTCGGTGAACTCCTCAAACGACAATTCTTCCAGTTCTGCTTTGACCGCCGCCGTTTATACGGCAGGCAAAAAACAGGAAGGCAGCAATTCCGTTAACCTCGTCAGAGTAAAAGGCAAGGGAGAAATCTATGAAATTGTGGGAGGCAAAAAGCACTTAATCCCGACAATGGATATATTCTTGGACTATGGTTTCAAAACGGAGGCCATTCAAGATATTACCCAACAGCAATTAGATAAATTCCCGAGGATTAAGCTGGTGCAAATTACCGGCGACAAGAAAAAAACATATTATTTCACCGAGGGTGGGATGGTTCGTCTGATACCCGATAAAAATGTCTTTAACTCTTACGGAGACAGGGAAGAGGACATAATCGTCATCAGCAAGAAGGAGTTCAACTTCTATCCCCAGAACCAGTTCGTCTTTTTGGAGAACCCTCTCAATCGGGATGTCTACCAACTGGTAAACGGAAAGGTAAAAAGATACATTACGCCGATGGCGGTAAAGAGAATGAAGATAGACACGGAACAGATAGCCCCGATAAACCAAACCGAGTTATCTCAATATAAGATTGACAAACCGATAATTCTATAAAAACTAAAAAGCGCCCGAACGGGCGCTTTTTAGTTTAACTTCGAGATGTCAAAATCGCGATGGCCCCGCAAGAATTCTTCAAAGGCCAATTCTTTTTTCCCCTCCATTTGAATTGTCAGGATGCGGAGATTTCCTTCGCGGAGTTCGGCTTTTTTGATATTTATTATTTTAGTATTCCAGGTTGCCCACGTGCCCGGTTCTGGGTTCAATGCCCTAATACGGTTATAAATTTCTTGTGCCGGGCTGTGCCAGTTTATTCTGCCATCCTTTCTGGCAAACATTTTTGTGAATGTGGCTTGGCTGTGGTTCTGCGGCTCCGGCCTTATTTCCCCGCTGACATATTTAGGCAATACCTCGATCAGTAATTTGCCCCCTAATACAAATAATTCCTTGGCTAACTCGTCATGATTTGAAAATTGAAAATTTAAAATTGAAAATTCTCGCGAAGTGAGTACTGGGCCGTGATCTATTTCTTTATCAATGACCATAATTGATACGCCCGTCACTTCATCCCCGTTTATTATTGCTGTTTGAATGGGGGATGGCCCGCGATATTTTGGCAGAATTGAAGGGTGGACATTTATAAATCCGTGTTTTGGTATCTTGAGATATCGAGGAGGCAGTATCTTACCGTAAGCAGCTACGATACAAAGGTCGGGCTTCAGATTTTTGAATTCTTCAAAGACCACATCATCTTTCAGTGTTTTGCTTTTGAAATGAGAAACGTTATAGCCCGCCCCAATAAGGGCTTCCAAAACCGGCATCGCAAAATCCGGAGTGCCAAAGAAAACAATTTTCATTGAATTTTTAATTTTTAAATTCAGTTGCACGATTTTTGATTGTGATGCCGTTTAGGTGATCCGTCTCATGCTGTAATACCCGCGCGAGGAATCCTCGCGCTTTTATTTTTATTTTATTACCATTTTCGTCTATCGCTTTTAGTTTAACTTTTTTTGAGCGATTGATCGGGTGATAAAATTCGGGTATTGAAAGGCATCCCTCCTCCATTTCATCAATATCGGCCGAGCGCTCCGTAATCTCCGGATTGAAATACGCCTCGGGTACCTTATGGGCATCAGCTGTTTTACTGTCTATTACTAAAATTGAGAGGTCAAGGCCAATCTGATTTGCCGCAAGTCCGACCCCATTGTTATCTTTCATTGTTTGTTTCATATCCAAAACCAATTCTTTGTAAGAACCGTTTTTTATGTCATTAATCGCCACTTCAGCGGTCTTCTTGGCTAGTATTTTGTCGGGAATCTTAGTAATTTCCATCCCCAATAATATACACTACATTCTCGAGATTTTCTACTTATTTACAAAAGTGTTCTCGGGTCGACGTCTATCAGCCATCTGGAGGGGACGAATTTGAGAATTTCCCGAGGAGTTTGTCCTGTCAGAGATTTCACCACAATATTATATGTGTAAAGCCCGCGCTCTTTTTCCAGCGATCCAGGCGCCGAATCGGTTATTTTTATTTTATCGGAAAGTTTTAATTGGATAACGGCCATCTTCAGTTTACCGGCCAGTAATCTCGCTTCGCGCGATGCTGTGTCGCGATTGGGGTGGCGAAATGTAAGTTTTATCAATTTTGAGAATGGGGGATAAGACAAGGCTTGTCGTATTGCCAATTCATTTTCATAAAAATCTTTAAAATTTCTTTGAGATGCCATGGAAATTGCCAGATTCTCCGGGTTATATGCCTGAATTATCATTTGGTCGGGATTACCATGCTTATCGGCAGGCAAGAAATCTAACAATTTTTCTATCTGATACAAAAGACGTTCTTCTGTTCGGAAATCGGGGGCTTGTATCATTGAATCGGCATTCATTATGGCTACAAGATTAAAATTGTAATCATAGCGGTAACTGAAAATCATCGGCGTGGCTATTAGAATAGAAGTTTTTGGTTTTGATATTTCCGCCAGCACTTCCTCCTCTTCGGTTATATTTGCGGTTACATCGGTATCTAGTATCAAAACGGAAACATCATTTATATCATTCTGGGACAACACTCTTCTGATTTCCTCATATATTTTTTGACTGCCGGCTGGTCCAGTCGGTTTTAGTTTGGAACTGTTGCAGTTAAGGCAGTATTCCGGAATTTTTTGAGTATTTCCGCAATGATGACACATCAAAATCAAATTTTCGGCGCGATGTATTCTATATGCCGTTTCACAATTCTTGCATTTTGTCGTCCAGCCGCAATTTTGACAGACAAGTATGCCGGAATGGCCTCGTCGAGGAGAAAATATGAGTATTTTCTTGTCGTCTTTGTTTGAGGGATTTAACAGAGACAGGATTTGCTGTTTCAAGTCTCTGCTCAAAAGAGAAAAATTTCCGGATTTTATCTCGTTGACCATATTTACTGTCTTGATAATTTTTGGAGCAGTTTTGTCCATCAATTCATATTCTTTTGTTTTGAGTTTGTAATAATTATCAACTCCGGTTATCGGAGACATAAATACCAGCCGACAGTTGTTGGCTTCGGCTATATGTGTTGCCAGGTCTGCGGCATTATATTTGGGAGACATATCGGATTTATAGAATTCGTGGAGCGGGTCGTCGACAAGGACCAGCGCTAAATTATTGAAAGGAAAAAGCAGGGCCTGTCTGGTTCCGACTAAAATTTGCGCTTTTCCATTTTGAACATTTTGCCATATTTCATAGAACTCCTTATTTTTTGTGTTTGAAGTAATTTTGGTCGTGACAAAATCATTTTTTAAATTTTCAAAAAAGTATTCAATTGTTTGACTATCCGGAACTATCAAAATGACTTGCCCGTCTTTTCCTATGGTACCGCGGATGATGGGCAAAATATTCTTCAGCGCATCCTTAGCGTTGGTTAGCACAAAATCCGGTTTTCTTCTGACAGGTTCTTTGCGCTCTTTTTCCGATTCTAATATCGGAGGAAATCTGTTTTTTAAAAAAAATGGGGGCAGGACGGTTTTTAGGCATATTCCCAGGGGGGAGTAATATGTTTTTGAAAGCCAAAGGGCTAAGTGCAGCTGGCGGTCCGAGACCTGGGGCGTCTCGGACAGAACTTCACCCAACTTTTTTAGTTGAAATTCTGCTTTTTTCAAACCCAGCTTGTATTCGGTTAATGGGGCCGAACTCACAACGACGGCCTTGGCCTTGCGATTACCAATAACGCATTCCACAATTGCGCCTCTTGGCAGTTCCTTATCCAAAAAGTAGCTCAACAATTGAGGCACATTCGGTGGCAGGATTGTGAGAGGGATTACCTCAATAACAAACATAATAAAAATGGCCAATCATCAATTAACAATTTACATTAAATTCCAAGTTAATCAATTTTTAAAATAACAACAAACGAATGTATTATTTATTGTCCGTACGGACAATAAATAATACATATAAAAAATTGATTACTTTTAGGGTTTTGAAGTATAATTAAATTATGAAAGTAAAAGTCAGAGTAGCCCCAAGCCCCACGGGAAATTTGCATATCGGTACAGCCCAGTCGGCTCTTTATAATTGGCTTTTTGCCCGTAAGAACGGCGGAGAGTTTCATTTACGCATTGAAGATACCGACAAAGCCCGTTCAACCAAAGAATCTGAAGAAAATATCATTGAAGCCTTAACATGGCTTGATTTGAAGTGGGATGGACCCGTCTCTCATTCAACTGATAATCAAAAAAGATATAAAGAACTTTTAGAAAAGCTGATTAACAAGAAGAAGGCTTTTTATTGTCATCATACTCAGGAAGAACTTGAAGCCGAAAGAAAATCTCAGGAAGAAAACAAACAACCCCCGAGACATATCTGCGATCACAAAAATACCGAACGAGGCAAAACATCAGGCGGGATTATTAGATTGGCCGTAAACGAGGGTAAAATAGTTTTTGAAGACGAAATAAGGGGAAAGATTGAATTTGAAGCCATGCTGTTGGGGGATTTTAGCATTGCCAAATCCATTGAGGAGCCATTATATAATTTTGCTGTTGTAGTTGATGACTCAGACATGGAAATCACCCACGTTATTCGAGGCGAAGACCATATTTCTAATACTCCAAAGCAAATTCTAATATACGAAGCTTTGGGCAAAACAACGCCTAAATTTGCTCATTTACCGCTTATCTTGGCCCCTGACCGTTCTAAAATGTCAAAACGGCACGGAGAAACGGCGACAACGGCATTTAAAAAAGATTATCTGCCGGAAGCTCTCATAAATTTTATCGGGACAGTAAGCCATACTTTCAGTAAGGAAATATTGACCAAAGAAGAGATGATTGAAGAGTTTGAATTAACCAAAGTCCACAAATCAGGAGCTATGTTTGATATTAAAAAATTGAATTGGCTTAATTCACAATACGTTAAAAAATTATCTCCAACAGAGTTCAAGAAAATTGTTGGAATACCAGAAATACCCGATTCTGCCGTGCCACTAATAACCGAAAGGTTGGAAAAGCTGGCCGATGTCGATAATTTTGATTATTTCTGGAAGGAACCTGAATATGATAAGGGTCTCTTGATCTGGAAAAGTTCCAGCTTGGAAGAAGTAAGAAACTCTTTGGAAGAAATTCTACTAATTGTGCAAAGCTCGGTTTTGAACAATAAAGATGAAATGCGAATGGCTTTGGACGATCTGGGTAAAAAATTGGGGAACCCCACCGGAAGTTTTTCCGCTGACCGCCATTCAGAAAAGGGGCGGACTTCCAGCGGGGCAGGCAGGGGACTGGCCTACTGGCCATTGAGGGTTGCCGTAACTGGGAAAGAAAAGTCACCGGACCCCGTCCAAATAATAGATATTATCGGGAAGGATAAAACATTAGAAAGAATAGAGGCCGCGATAAATAAATTAAAAGTTTAAAGTGAAAAATAAAAAGTTTAAAATTTTAAATTTTGCATTGTCATTTTGCATTTTGCTTTTTACATTTTACAT
>JBBDZW010000033.1:6487-17861 GCA_040899895.1 Minisyncoccota bacterium | reverse complement strand
AGCTACGCCCAGGCTTACTACTACAGCTACGCCCAGGCTTACTACTACAGCTACGCCCAGGCTTACTACTACAGCTACGGTCAAGTTTACTACTACAGTTATGGAGAGTCCTACTACTATGGCTATGGAGAGTCCTACTACTACGGAGAGTCTTACTACTACAGTTATGGAGAGTCTTACTACTACAGTTATGGAGAGTCCTACTACTACGGCTATGGAGAGTCCTACTACTACGGAGAGTCTTATTACTATGGCTATAGCGAAGTTTTTTACTACTTCTCCGAAATATAGGAGATATTTCAGATCGATATCGTTATTAATGCTCTTGGCCGTGTTGATCCTTTTCGGACTCTGGTACCTGCATAACACACCTTTAAATGTCTGGGCCGAGGAAGTAGTAGAACAAATAAAAAACGAGCCCGAACGATCTGAAAGGTTCGGGTTGGCCAGAGATTTGGTGGGAAAGGTCGGGCCGGAAGAGTCAATAAACTTATTGAACAAGATACAGCAGAATGATTTGAAATATTTTCAGATGTCGGAGATACACCTGCTCATGCATGTTATCGGGGAAGAAACTTATAAAAAATACGGGCAGGAAGCCGTTCTGATGTGCCAGGATGACATGCTTAACGGATGTATGCATGGGGTCATGTTGTCCGTTTTCGCGGATAACGGCTTTGAAGGAATAAAAAACATAATTGAATCTTGCAGGAGCCAGCCGCCGTATAAATTTCGCATTAGATGTGTGCATGGCGCCGGACACGGCTTTTTGGTTGCCAGTAATTACCGAGATTTGCCGGGGGCTTTGAAAATGTGCGACTCTATTGAAAATATCAAAGAAAAAGACCTGGAAAGCTGTTATTACGCAGTGTTCATGGAAAATGTTTCCGGCGAGCACGATGGCTTGGTCCCCGAAAGCCATCCCTGGCTCGATAAAGACGATTTATTTTATCCCTGCAACGCGGTAGATACGCGATATCGTGATCAGTGTTATCAAACTCAGCCGTCATGGTGGTACCAGAATTTGAGAGATATCCGGAAAACAGCCGGTCTGTGCCATAATGCGCCCCCGGAAAACCAGGAAGCATGTGCGGCTGGAGTGGCTTTGCTTCTGCATGTCCGTAACAAAAGCTATGAAGTCGATACCGTGCTTAATGATTGCGGTACATATTTTAAAAATGATAAATTTTTTGATGCCTGTCTCCTCATAACCAGCCGCGCCGGCCTTGCCCGTTATGAATTTGATTTTGCCCGCGGTCTGTGTAAAAATATTAAAGCAGAAGATACCCAAAAAGAATGCCACGAGAACATTCAAGAATTTTTATCTTTATAAAAATATTTTGATTTGGTGAACTTTCGCGGTCTGTAATTAAAATACTATGCTAAAGAGACATCGTCTTGAGAAATATCTGGTTATTGTTCTGGCTGTAGTAGCCGTCGGTTTAGCCGGGCTTATATATAAGCAAAAAATGGGGGGTTGGCCTTCGGCCCTTTCGGAACCTGATTCCGGCAATCGTCCTCAAGCTTCCGCGGTCGGTCCGGTGTGGAGCCCAAGTCCCGGCAGTGAAGAGGAATATTTGTTCAGCATAAAAATGGACTCCCCCGACGAGGAGAAAATGAAACATTATCAATACGCGATTAGCATCTCCAAAGAATCGGAATATCTTAACCTTACCAACTGCAGTCCAGAACCGCTGGTTCTAAAGGCTATAAATAACGGAACCATTAAATTGAAGAACGACGGCGAGATGCCGGTGACGATGGTGATAGACGCCGAACACACTTACTTGGTCGGACCCAAATCCACCAAATCAGTAAAAGCCGATTTAGGCAAAGGGGTAGGTCTTTACGGTTACGGTTGCAATAATTCATCGGGTCCGCGGGGAATGATATTTGTTTCGCCAAATTAGTATTAAGTATTACGAATTAAGTATTAAGTATCAGAATTCCGCATTGCGGAATTCTGGTTTTATTTGGTAGTATTTTCTTATGACGGCCTTTGTAAAAAAATATGCTTGGACGCTGGCGATAGCCGGTTTTATCATTGTGAACATGTTTTTAGTTTTGAGTTTTCTTGAAACAGGGTCCGGTCCGGCAAGGGCTGACTTGGCAGCTGTCAAAGAAGACCTGGAGGATTTTAAAAGCAAGAACCTTAAGAGCTTTAAAGACCTATCGGAATATTTTTCCGGGTTAGCCGAAGCCAAAGGGGCTGTGTATGCCTACGAGCTTTTAAAAATTGCTCCGGTGCCTCCCAATACCGATATGCATCTTCTTGGGCATGTCGTTGGAGATTTGCTTTACAGGCAAGAAGGCGTGAAAGGAATTTACAAATGTACCCAGGACTTCCGAAACGCCTGCTCTCACACAATTGTAGTGGGCTTATTTTTTGAAAAAGGCGAAGCGGCCTTAGAAGAGATGGCCGATATCTGCCGAAAAGCTCCAGGCAGTGGGGGTGCTTATACCATGTGTTTTCACGGCCTAGGCCATGGAATTTTGGCTTACAATGACTATAACTTGGAAAAAACTGTAGCTATGTGCAGTAAGGTTGGGACATCTCAATACCAGAATAGGGAGATAGGGGAATGTATCGGCGGGTCTATTATGGAGATCATAGGCGGAGGGTTTCATGACCAGGAGGCTTGGAAAAGAGAAAGACAAAAATATTTAAAAAAAGAACAACCGCTTTATCCATGCAACAGTGATTTAATTATTGAGGAAGGAAGACACCTTTGCTATTCTTACCTGACCCCGCATTTGTTTGTTTCTGCAGGAGCAGATCTTGGCAACCCGTCTCCTTTGAATTTCGAAAAAGCGTTTACTTTTTGTGACAAGCTTCCTGCTCATAACACCCAAGATCGCTTGGCTTGCTTTGCAGGATTCGGAAAAGAGTTTGTAGCATTGGTCAAATCCAGAGATATAAGGAAAATCAACGAACTAAGCGACGATGAAATGAAAAAAATCCATTTGTGGTGCTCTTTGGCCAAGGTTGGCGATGGGACAACGCATTGTTTAATGGGGGCTATGGCCTCGATATTTTGGGGAGGAGAAAATGACCCCAAAGTCTCAATTAGATACTGCTTACTTCTGGACGAAAGCCGTCAAGATGCTTGTTTTAATGTTTTGGTGAGCGAAGCTTTCAGAAACATGGGGCCTCAATGGACAAGATCACTTTGTTTGGATTTTCCAGATAAGCATAAAAGCAAATGTCCAAAATAATACTATCATTATCCTGCCTGGTGGCTGTTCTGGCTTTAGCGTATTTTAAACCTTTCTTTTGGGAACCAGCCCCTGAACCCGATAATTCTTTTGTTTTGGCAAAAGAGTCGAAATACTGGTCAGAACGCCTGGACATGTTGGGGCCAGAGAAGTCTTATAGGGAGTTAAAGGCAAAATTCTCATCCAGATCTTATCCAAAACAGCACACAGCCGCACATCTTTTTGGAGTCCTTCTTTACGAAAAATTTGGAGTCCCAAGCATCAGCACATGTGACGAGATGTTCGGTTTTGGCTGTTTTCATGGTTTCTTTACTAAAGCCTTGTCGGTTGAAGGGGAAAAATCTGTTGGAAAGATGGACGAAGAATGTGTTAAAAAGTTTGGCTTGGCGAGTCAAGGCTGCCAACATGGCATTGGCCATGGCATAATGGAATACCGGGGCCGCAGCAATCTTGCTAAAGCGTTGGAAGATTGCAAATTTACCAACCAAACAAGGCCAATATTTGGATGCACTTCCGGTGTTTTTATGGAATATAATATCCCCATAATTCTAAATGACGAACAAGCCCAAGACCTCAGCATCACCGAACGTTTATATAATAAAAACAATCCTTATCATCCCTGCAACGAAGTTAAAAAGGAGTTCCTAGAATCCTGTTATTTTGAGATTCCGCAATATTGGAAGCAGGTTTTTAGAAAGGATTACAAGACCACCGGTGAATTATGCGAGGGGATAAAAAGCCTTTATTATAAAGAAATATGTTTTTTGGGACTAGGTCATGTTTTAGCGCCAAGCCTGAACCATACTATGGCTGAGGCATTTGACGGGTGTCAAAAGATGCCGAACAGGGAAGCGGAGATATTGTGTCGTGCCGGCTCGGCTTGGAGTTTTTTTGCAAACCCGCAAACTAGATCTGATTTCAGAAAACTTTGCGAGGAAGGATTTAAATCCGAAGAAACGGCTTTGTGTATAGATAAGGCCGATCTGGCCGGAAACCATGGGCAAACTTTCGAAAGTTTCTAAATTTAATGCATTAGTGGGAATATTGGCCTCATTGGTTATGTTTGAGGTCGGATTTTTGAGCAAAGATCTTATTAAGGCCGAAAGCACTAAGGATTATGCGGATCAAGTTGTTCGAAAGTGCAGTAAAGAAAAATATCGGCCCTCGTGCTATGACGAGGAGATTCCAAAACTGATGGATAAAATATCCATGCGCGAGGCATTCGATGTAGCTCGTGTTGTCCAAGATGCGGAGGGCGACGGTTATCTTTATTGTCATGTTTTAGGCCACAACTTAAGCGCCAGAGAAACAGCCAAAGACCCTTCTAAATGGAAAGAGGTTATTGCCAAATGTCCGAGCGGGATGTGTTCTAACGGCTGCATTCACGGCTCATTTCAAGAGCGTTTCAGGGTTGAAAATCTTTCTGATGAGGAGATAGACAAGCTGATCCCGGAGTTATCCGAAGTTTGTGAAGAAAAACCCGGCTGGAAGCCGACCGGCCTTGAGCAGGCTAGCTGCTATCACGCTCTGGGCCACCTTGTCATGTATATAGCCGGCGGTGATATTGATAAATCAAATAAAGTCTGCGACGTAGTATCGGTTAAAGGCAAAAATGATTTTTTACAGATGTGCTATGACGGAAACTTTATGCAAATATTCCAGCCGCTGGAGCCGGAAGATTTTGAACTAGTCAGAGACATTGCTCCTAAGAACAAAGAAGAGGCTATGCTGTTTTGCGGCAAATACACGGGCCTAAAAAAAAGTTCCTGTCATCAGGAATCTTGGCCGCTATACTTCAGTGAAATAATGACTCCGAAGGGGCTGATAAAATTTTGCGGTTATTCTAACGACGATACGGTTCAGAAAAGATGTTATAACGCGCTCTTTTACATAATTGCAGCCCAATTCAAGCTGGATCAAATAAAAATAAAAGATTTTTGCGGAGGATTACCCCAACCAAAACAAGGACAATGTTTTGCCAACAGCGCGTCCCGCATGATCGAAACCGATTATCGCCTGATGGATAAGGCCCTATTTTTATGCAACGAAGCGCGAGTCTATGGAGTTCAGGATGTTTGCTACAAAGAACTGGTATTTTATTCTACATTTAACTATCATCCCGATTCTTCTGAGTTTCGGCATTTATGTGATTCTTTGCCCAACGAATGGAAAGAAAAGTGTTACAGTGGTAATAATTCTTACAGGCCATGATTATTAATAAAGTAATAACTGGAATAATTTCTCTTGCGGTCGTTGCTTTGGTTATTGTTGTGGGCAGAAACTATATAAATAGTTCCTCTAATGAGCTTTCAACTAAAAACGAAAACGGGGAGTATGTGGTGGAGCTCAGGGATGACGGATTTTTTCCAGAAAATCTTAAAATAAATGGGAAAGAAACAGTCAGATTTATAAACAAAAGTAAGAATCAATTCTGGCCAGCCTCTGACTTCCATCCGGTCCATACTATATATCCCGAGTTCGATCCTAAAAACCCTGTTGAACCTGGACAGTCGTGGTCTTTCAGATTCGAAAAAATTGGCAAGTGGCGCTACCATGACCACTTGGCGCCGTATTTTACAGGAACGATTGAAGTTGTCGGAACGGAGGCTGCTGGGCTGGATTGTGCAAATCTACCCTCAGATGCCACCAGGGAAATGGAGGATCGGTGCTGGAATGAGGTATTATTCGCCGCTTTGGAATCAGGAGGCGTAAAGGGCGCCATGGTCAAACTGCAGGAGCTTTACCAAACTGACCCGAATTTTATAAAGGATGGATGCCACCGCTGGGCCCATATTGTAGGCGATATGGCATTTGAAAGATATGGCTATCGGAGCAATAAAATTGAAAAGTGGGAGTTTCCGGCCGAGTCTATTTATTGTGGATACGGTTTTTTTCATGGCATATTCGAACATTTCTTTAGAGAAAAACCGGACCTGACTCTGGCAAGGCGCTTATGTGAGCGTCTGGATGAGACACTTTCGGACGTGATCCCAATGATAAGAAAAAATTGCTTCCACGGTATTGGCCACGGCTTTATGCCCGAGCCGCCAGCCAAGAAAATATGGGGCGATCCGAAAGCAATGATGGAAGTTTCTCTCAAAACCTGCGAAGAAGCATCTCCAACCGATGATCACTCGGAGAATGTTGAGTGCATGGAAGGGTCATTCAATGTTATGGCCGACTGGATGCAGCAGAATAAATATGGCCTCTCCGTAAACAAGGAAGACCCCTTAGGCTTCTGCCGCAAACAGGACGATCGAGACCGAACCCTTGCTTGTTTTTATGAATATGCAATGAGAATAACGAATTATGCCGACGACGATCTGGTCAAGATAGCAAATATTTACATAAAGGACATCGACGATGACGAGATCGCCGAGATAATAATAAACTCCGCGTCGGCCAGTTTGCTGGAGAGGCATCTGGAGAACGACAATTTCGATCATTTTATCAGGCAGTGCCATCAGATACCCCAGCGTCTTCAGGATAACTGTATTTCTGGCCTGAATGGAGGCCTGCTTGCTCATGGAGAACCAGGCAAAGAATATATAAAAGCTTTAAACTTATGCGCTTCTCAAGAATTGAAGGAAGCCGAGAAAGACGGGTGTTTCAAAAATGTTCTAATGAAGATTGGCTGGAGGTATCAAAAAGAGAGAATATCCAAGGAAATCTGTCCAATTGTACCGGAGAGATTTCAGCATTATTGCCCAAATGAAAGTTAAGATTTTATTTTTTTCAATTCTTGCCCTTATTGCCGTGGAAGGTTTTGTTTTGCTAGAACCAGATCTTTCCTTTGTAACTAACGCTCTGGAAAAACTCGATGTTTCTGATAAAACCCTGGCCGAATATGCCGAAAAGGTTTTGGCGGCGTGCGCCGACGCGCCTTATGCTCCCAACTGTTACGATACCGAGATACCCAAGCTGATGGACTATATATCGATGGAAGACGCATTCAGTGTGACCCGGGTCATCCAAGAAAAGGATAAAAGGTATCTTTACTGCCATGTTCTCGGGCATAACTTGAGCTATCGGGAAGCCGACAAGGACCCGGACAAGTGGATGGACGTCATTACGCGCTGTCCGGCCACGATGTGCAACAACGGCTGTTTGCACGGCTCGATGATGAGGCGTTTTAACAGCGAATACCTCACTGACGAGCAGATAGAAGCACTCAAACCAGACCTGAAGATAATTTGTGAGCCGCGCGGAAAGTGGAAGCCGACACCCATCGAGCAGTCGATGTGCTATCACGCCATCGGCCATTTGCACATGTATATAACGAATGCTGATCTGAACAAATCCGCCGACCTGTGCGAATTGGTAGGGGCAAAAGAAGACGGACGAAATTATGTCCAGACATGCACGGAAGGGGTGTTCATGCAGGTGTTCCAGCCACTGGAACCGGAGGATTTCGCGCTTGTCGCGAATTTGACGCCAGCCAAGAATAAGGTCGTGGAATTTTGCGAGCCGTTCAAAAGCAGGGATATGGCCTGGGAGGCCTGCCGGCGGGAATCCTGGCCCCTGTTCAGAGCGGAATTAATGGACTCGAAATTCGTGGAGAAATTCTGTTCTTTCTCCGACCGGCCCTACGCGTATAAGACCTGCCAGGCGGCGATAATGAACGTTATTACGGTCAACTTGGTGGTGGATATGGATGATATGGCAAAACTGGATAAATTCTGCATGGGTCTCTCGACCGACCTGCGCAGGGAAGAATGCTTTGCTTACTCGGCAAGCCGCTTGATGCAGATAGACCCGAGCTATGTCCAAAAGGGACTGGAGGTCTGTGCTCTTTCCGAAAGCCGGGGCGTAAGCACGGAATGTTATAAAGTAATGGCCGGATATGGCAGGCAGACCTACCATAAAGAAACGAAAGAGTTCGAGGATTATTGCGGGAAGATGCCCGGTCAGTGGAAAGATATGTGTTTAAATAACCAAAGCCGATGATTAAAAAATATCTAATGCTCGGAATTCCGGTCATCGCCATCACGGTCACGGCTTTTTGGGTTGCCCGCTCTGATTTCGGACCCCTTCCGGGCGAGGCCCTGCCGGAAGTGATCATAGAACTGAACGAGGATGGATTTTCTCCCAAAGAGGTCGCGGTTGTTCGCGGCCAGAAGGTCGTCTTTAAGACCACGAGGGACAAACCATTCTGGCCGGCCTCCGATCTTCATCCAACGCATGGCATCTATCCAGAGTTTGACCCCCAAGAACCGATAGAGCCGGAAAAGGCGTGGAGTTTTCAACTCAACAAAGCGGGGGAGTGGAAATATCACGACCACCTGTTCCCCTATTATCGGGGCGTTATAAATGTGATCGAGAATGGCCATGAGGCAAAGCTTGACCTGGGCGACTGCGGTGATATGTCCGCGGATGACAAAAAGCTCCAGTGCTGGGACGAACTGGTCAGGAACGCTGTTAGCGAAAAAGGCGTGGGTTATACTATGCGTTTACTGTCCGAACTTTATAAAGACAGTCAATTTGCGGTGAACTGTCATAATTTTGCGCATACCATCGGCGGCGAGGCGTATTTCGAGTTCAAGAAGAACAATAAGATGGATGTTTCACTGGAAATGAACTACTGCGGTTTCGGTTTTTATCACGGGTTTATGGAAACGCTTTTTGCTAAAGGAGAAAGCATCCAAGTCGCGCGCGATCTCTGCGCTTATATGGACGAACAAATAGGGAACCCTCTCCAATATGCCGGAGGGGCGTGTTTCCACGGAATAGGCCACGGACTTGTAGATGGAAGTGACAAAAAGGCCTGGGGCGATCCCCAGGCTCTTTTGAAACCCGGACTGGACCTGTGCGATAAGGTGGCCGTGACCCAGGAGGAGCATTACCGCTGCTATTCCGGGGCTTTCAATTCCATTTCAATCGCCTATTCAAGCAAAAATTTCGGCCTTACAATAAGGCCGGAGGATCCGTTGCGGTTATGCCGGGAGCAAAAAGAAGAGTATAAGCACGCTTGTTACTCCGATATGGTCGTAGCATTAATGGATGTTGTTTCTAACGATCTGGCGAGGGCGGTTAAGTTCATAGAGCCGATAAAGGAAGACGCCTATGCCATCGTCAGCATGATGAATGCTGCCGGACTGTTAGCTAGGCCTATGGCCAAAAGGGGCTTTGATTTTAAAGAGGTCATTACGGTGTGCAAGTCCGTTCAGGAAAGGTTAAGGCTTGCCTGTATACGCGGTTTCGGGGCGGCTCTGATAGAGTTCGGCAAGCCCGGAGAAGAGTATGTAAAGTCCCTGGAGTTCTGCCATGACCCGGCCCTGAACGTTGAGGAAAAACGTGCCTGTCTTGCAGACGTCCTTTACTCGCTGAATGCTATAATGGGCGCCGAAAAAATGGGCCCGATATGCGCTAAAGTTGACAGGCAATTTCAAGACATATGTTTGTCCACAAAATAGCGTTGATAAAAGAAGTATTGTCTATTAAAATTAGGGTTAGGTAAAAAGCTAAAAAAGTATCTAATCTATAAATATTTGGAAGGAATGCCCAAATATTTGGAGGGATAGGTATTTGCCCTGATGAATTCCAATTTCTTGGAACCTCGGTTGGTTAGTGAAAATTCTTATAATCCCGAAGAATATTACTCGCACGAGCCGGGAGAGACCATTTATCTGAAACTCTGCCGCGCCGTTGTTTTGGCCGCGGTGTTTTTGGTTCCACTGTTCTTTCTACCGTGGACTACAAGTGTCTTAGAGCTTAATAAGCAAATGCTCTTGATCGTTTTGTCTGGAGCAGCGCTTATATTGTGGCTGTTGCATGTTGTAGTTTCGGGCCGGCTCCTGTGGCGCCCGAATTCGGTAGATGCCGCTGTTGGTTCCGTGCTGGCGGCATCCGCCCTGGCTACGCTTTTCTCCCTCACCAGGTTTAAAAGTTTGTTCGGTTTGACCGGAAGCTTAAGCGAGTCGCTGATAGTGGTCCTAGGACTTTCAATTTTATATTTCGTCACGGTCCATTCGTTCCAAGATAAAGGCAAGTCGGTAAAGATGGTCATGGTCACGTCTTTGTGTTTGGCCCTGCTCTACGGGGTTTTGCAGTTGTTCGGTCTGTATATATTTAAATATTTAAATATATCAATATTAAAATTTACGGAGTCCAACGCTTTCAACTCTATCGGCTCCGTGAACTCTTTGGGTCTTCTGGGCGCCGTGGCCTTGCCTGTTTTCTATAGGTTTAAGGGTTCAGGCAGATATTCTTATGTCGGTAAAATTGGAGCATTTTTAGCCCTTGCTCTTCTTGTGATTCTGAACTGGTGGGCTTTGTGGGTTGTTGCCATTGCCGGCATGGCTTTCTTGATAGCGGTGGAGAGTATGGCTGACAGGCAAGGCGGGGAGATGAGAAAATTCCGACTGGCCAGGTTTATATTCCCAATGACGGTTATCGTGCTCGGGGTTTTCTTGATGATAGTGAATTTTAATCTCTCGGCTCTCAAAGCCGGCCTGCCAATCGAGGTTGCGCCCTCCTTTGGCTTGTCCGGACAGGTGGCAGCCGATGTTTTGAAGAAAAGCCCGGCCTTCGGATATGGTCCGGAGAATTTTTCTTTGGCGTTTGACAGATTTGGCGTTTCAAGTTTGTCCAACACGACATTATCCAGTGCGAAGTTTTTTGATTCCACCTCGCAAATAATGAATTTTGCGGTAAGCGGCGGCGTGGTTCTGCTGGTAGCCATTGCGTTTCTTTTGTTGGTTTTGGCATTAGCCGTTTTCAAAAGATTTAACGGAGCTGAATCAAGTGAAAATGCTGGTGTCGTTTCCGCCCTTGGCGCTTTAGTTATTGGAATGTTTCTTTACCCGTTCAACCTTACTTTAATGTTTTTGTTTTATGCGGTCGTTGCTTTGACTGTTTTGGCTTTGTGGAGAGATGAATCAAAAACATTGGATGTTGAAGAAAAAGCTTCAACATCTTTGATTTCTTCTCTCGGCTTCATAGGCGGATTGATATTGGTTCTCGTTGGCGCATATTTTGGAGCAAGTGTTTATGTGTCAGATCTTAAATATGCCCAAGCTTTATCTACCGAGAGTAGCGACAAAGCCGTCCAATTGCTGGTTGAATCTATAAACTGGAATGGCAACGATGATAGGTACTATCGGGCGGCGGCTCAAGTGGCATTGAATTTGCTTGTGGAAGAACTTAACAAAAAACCGGC
>JBBDZW010000033.1:0-6387 GCA_040899895.1 Minisyncoccota bacterium | reverse complement strand
GGCAAGCGAGGACAGAACGGCAAAGGTCCAGAATTATATCGCATCCAGCATCAACCTGGCCAGAAGGGCGACAGAGGTCGGTCCCAAGGAAGCTACGAATTGGTCCAACCTCGGAGCGGTCTATCAAAGTTTGCTGGGGTTTGTTGACGGAGTGGAGAAGCTGTCGGAGGACGCCTATTTAAGAGCCGCGGACTTGCGGCCCGGAGACGCTTCCTACTTCAACCAAATAGGAGCGACCTATCTCGCAAGCGCCGACTTGGCCAGGCGATTGAGCGCAAGCGGCGGAGCCGACAAAGCCAGGTTCCAGGCCGCAGTAGGCCCGGCGCTGGAAAAAGCGGAAGAAAATTTTAAAAAGGCCATAGATGTTTCCAACAACTTCGGACTAGCTATCTATAATCTTGGCGTGGTATATGACAGGCAGGGGAAATTGGGCGAAGCCATCACCCAACTTGAGAGAATAATGCCGTTTAACAGCAATCAACCGGGTCTGGCGTTTGAATTGGGACTTCTTTACTATCGTGTCGGGCAGAAAGACAAAGCATCCAATGAATTACAGAGAGCGGTGCTGTTGTCGCCTGATTTTGCTAATGCCAGATGGTACCTCGCGTTGATATATGAAGAAAGACAGGACTTTGATTCCGCAATAGATCAGCTTGAGAAAATCTTAAGCGTGGAAGCAAACAAGAATAACGCCGAAGTCCTGGCAAAGCTGGAGCAGTTAAGAAGCGGTCAAAAAGCTTCCCCTCCAAAAAAAGTCATTGATCAGAAACCTCTCTAAAATCCAACCTTTTTTCCGGGAACATAAAACGCATATACTTGCCTTGATAGCGGCAAGTATTTTTGCCGGCTGGACGGTCGCTTCTTTAATACTGTCGCCGCTGGAAACTCAAAAAGAAGTGGTTATAAAAGAAGGACAGGGACTTAGCGCCGTTGCGGATATGTTGAAAGAAGAAGGCGTGATAGGCAGCAAGTTCGCCTTTGTTGCCTATGCTGTTATCACGGGCAATGAAAAGAAGCTTCAAGCCGGAAGATATGTCTTTCAGCCCGGGGTTAATATACTAAATATTGTTAAATCAATGGCAAGCGGGTTTGCCGAGTCCGATGATAATATTTTAACTATACCCGAGGGATTTAATGTTTTTGATATTGATAAACGCTTGGCCACGTTTGGGTTGATAAAAGAAGGTGACTTTGCCAAAAAATATTATCAGGATGAAGGCCAATTCTTTCCAGACACATACAGATTCAAACGAGAAGGGGAAACGGTGGACACTATTGCCGAAAAAATGAAAAATCATTTGAATCTTAAGTTTAAAGATTTGTCGTTAGTCCTAAGTTCGTTGGTTTTAAAGGATACTTTATTGAAAGCATCAATACTGGAAAAAGAGGCCCGCAGGGAAGAAGATATGCGTCTGGTGGCCGGTGTCATGGAGAACCGCCTTAAAAAGGGAATGCTTCTGCAGATAGATGCCACCGTAAGCTACGGAGCATGCTTACGAATTTCCAATTTACAATTTCCAATTTCCAATCAATTTTCAAATTCCAATGACCAAAATGGAAATTATAAATATTGCGACGTGAGCCAGGTGCCGGTCGGAGCGGAGATAAAGGTAGACGGCCCTTATAACAGCTATAAACGAGCCGGTCTCCCGCCGGGTCCGATCGCTAATCCCGGCATTACCTCTATCCAAGCGGTTTTGAACCCGCAGAAAAGCGACTACCTTTACTACTTGTCCACACGGGACGGCAGCCAAATGATTTTTTCCAAAACCGCCGCAGAGCATGCCGCCAACAGGCGTAAGTATTTGGGTATCTGATCAGTTCGGGTGATTCTTCATTAAATTTGATTATCTTATAATTGCGTATATACTGAATTATAAGATTTTTTAATCATAATAATACATAATAATATGAGGGAAAATTTTGCGGAAAAGTTCATAGATTTTATAAAAAATTCCGCAAAATTTGTGGATGACTTGATAAAGCCGGAGTCAATGCATTATAAAACCCTAAGAATGGGAGGAAACGATCCGGAAAAAATATATAAGGGCTTCAAGAATTTGGAGAAAAGAGGCATTTTGCGTCAACATTCAGAAGGATTTAAATTTACTACCAATGGTAGAAAATGGCTTAAGAAAGCAAACTTTAAGTACTTCAAACTTAAAAATAAGCACTGGGACAAGAAGTGGAGGGTAGTTATTTTCGATGTCCCTCAAGAGTTAAATAAAAGCAGGGACAGGTTCAGGAATAGGTTAAAATCCCTTGGGTTTTATATGATGCAGAAAAGCGTGTTTGTAATTCCTTACCCTTGCGAGGAAGAGTTGAGGGAATTATGCCAAGAGAGTGAGATTAATGGCTGTGTAGATATTATTGTTGCAGATTCTGTAGGTTCCAAGGAAGATGAGATCAGAAAGTTTTTCGAAATCTGACTATCTCCAAATCTCGTATATACGAGATTTGGAGATTTTTAATTTAAATCTCTATTTCTAGTACAAATTCTAGTACAAAGCAAAAGACCCATTTCTGGGTCATTTTGATAGTAATCTATCTCGAAAATAAATCCTCAATACAGGTTACTTGAGCTCTACGATGGCTCCCGCAGCTTCCAGTTTTGCTTTAAGCTCGTCTGCGTCGGCCTTCTTTACCCCTTCTTTGACGTTGACCGGCACCTTGTCGGTCATATCTTTGGCCTCTTTCAATCCGAGACCGGTCACTTCTCTCAAGACCTTGATAACTTGTATCTTAGCGGCACCAGGGTCCTTCAAGACGACTGTAAAGCTATCTTTTTCTTCATCCGCCTCGGCTCCGCCTTGGTTCGCCGTAGCGGCACCAGTCGCGAAGGCGGCAGCCGATACACCAAACTTCTCCTCCAATGCCTTTACCAGTTCGTTTAATTCGGCAACGGACATTTTTTCTATTGTTTCTATGAATTGATTTTTGTCCATAATATTATTTTATTTTATTTATTTAATTAAGCTGTCGACCCTTTCTTTTTGGCAACTTCATTTAAAACTATAGCCAAGCCGGAAATCGGATATTTTATCATACCAAACAATCTTGCCAACAGAACCTCTCTGGACGGCATCTTGGCCATCTCAAGAAAAGCTTCTTTGTTCAAAAAATTATTCTCAAACAATGCTCCAAAGAACTGCAAAGCAGGGTTCTTCTTGGCAAATTCATAAAGCTTTTTTGAAATGGCATAAGCGTCTCCTTCGGAAAAAACTACACCCATAGAGCCTTCAATGCCATAAACATCAATTCCATCATATTTCAAATCTTTCAGCGCCTTTTCTATCAACGATTTCTTGGTGACGAAATAATCTGCGGTACCCCTCACGGAGTTTTTAAGCTCTCTCATCTGGGCAACAGTTAATCCCTTCTCTCCAGCTCTTGAAAAGGTGGTAAAAATTGAAAGCGCTTTTTCCTTAAGCTCTGTTTTTAGCTTCTTCAAATCCTGACTTTTTTGCGATTTACTTTTCATTTTTTTACAAAAAAAACGGTTTATTTAACCGTAGAAAAGAGATGCTCACCAATATCGACCCGTCTTGGGAGTTGGTCACCTCGAGGCAATTAATGCCTTGTCTACGGTAATGCCTAAGGATATTAGCAAAAACAGATTAGCAAGTCAACCATCACTGAATTTTCCAGAATCTGCCGTCGGGAGTTGAGAAGTAGATTGTTTCGTCTTTATTCAGATATGCTTCAACTATTGGTTCACTTGAGCCTATTTTGAGTGTTTTAACCAATGATCCTGTTTCTTTGCTTAAGATATAGATTCGGGCCAGATCCTTATTGATTAAATAAATATTTTTGGATTCCGGCGTAGTGGCGAAGATGCTTTTGTCTCCAGATGGAAGGAAGGTGTTGACCTCTCTCTTTTTATCTCCTCTAAAGTATGTCGTCAGTAATCCCGACTTATTTAAAACATAAACGCTCCCGTCTACCGCAATTCGGACTGGTTCCGGGGGCAAGGTTCCATTTTTAAGCCAAGCACCCGCTTCTTTTTTACCCCCGCCAGTTGACGGATTGTTGATGTCCGAAATCTTAAAGATGTTATCCGCCGTCAGGGCATATAAATTATTTTCGTAAATATCAAAAGCCAAGGGGCCGATAATATTATATTCATTAGACTGAAGTTTTTGATCCTCTGCTTGGTTCAAAGAATTTTTTTCCAATAAACTGGCGGGCAAATCGTCCACCAAGATCGGCGACGCCTCAATTGCGTTGTCTATTTCATCAAGCACGTCTACAATTTCAGATTTAGCCTGAGCGGTTTTTTTAGATTCAGATGAAGAGGAGAGGATCAGTGATGCTAAGGAACCGGCTAAAAGTTGACGGGCTCCCAGTATGTCGTTTTGGCTAATTTTGGTTTTGGCGAGTTTAAGAGATTCTTTGGCTCTTTCCGTTGCGACTTCTTCTTGTCTTTCATTCGGACTGAGAATAAACAGAGATTTTACCGTCAAAGCCGACACGATAATTATTCCAATCAAAACAACAAACATAACCGCCTTGTTTTTGAGCCGAGGCATAAAAGGTTTGATTTTATTGAAAGCAGACTGAAGGACATTAAGTTTTTTACCTAAAGAGAATTCGGCTCGTATAATTCTTGGCATATCAATTTCTGTTTCCGGTTCAGGCGTTGCTTTTACCGGCTTATTTGATGCAAGTTGAACTTTCGGCTCATCTGTTGCTGATTTCTGCTCGGTTTCCTGTTTGGGAATGACGGCTTTTAATTTCGGAGATAATGCCGGAGCTTTAGCTTCTGCGAGATCTATATACAAGGCGGCACAGGAAAAATCGGGTTTTTCATTTTTGATGGCATCAATTTTTTCTCTGAATTGACTGCCTGTAAGTTTCAATAAGTAGTCCTTCAGGTATTTTTCTCTTGCCGTTATAAAACGTCCGGGATAGTAGGCAAATATTTTGTCTCCTTCAAGAATCTTTCCTGAAACAATGTGGGAAAACTCTTTTTCCTGGACGCGTTCTTTGGTGAAAAGGTCTATGTTGTTTAAGATGTCTATGTTCTTGTTTTCGCGAGAAAGGATTATCTTAAATTTGCCCAGCTTTGAGATGTTTATCTGTTCTCCGGCAATAGCAAAGATACCAATATTAATTTTTACATCTTTGTTTGTAAAAAATTCACCGATAACATCGTTAATCTTTTTTAAGGCAAGAGAAAATGCCTCTTTGGGAGTCAGGTCTGGATTTGAGTAATATTCTCTTTTAGCCAAAGACGCAACAAGGTTGGTAACATAGGCGACATCGTTCTCGTTTTGACCGGATTCTTCGGCGGGTGCCTGAACCCCGCTCTTGCCGGCAAGAGCGGGCTGGACATTGCCAACCAAATAAAGACTGCCAAGCTTTCTCTTGGCTTCATCGGTTTCATAATCGTAGGCAAAGAGGTCAAGGTGGCCATCCTTTCCTGCCTGGCCGGCAGGCAGGCCGGAGTCCTTATGGAGTATTTCTTCGCAGATTGGTTTGAGGTAAATTCTTTCCATCTTGTGCCTTGAAATATTTCGAGCGTTTCGCTACACTACTATTCATTAATTGTAGATTATCTTATCTCTAAATGTCAAACCCCGCCAAGGATATCTTAGATACGCTGTTCGACTCGAGGATAAGGGTCAAGGTCCTGAAGTTTTTGTTCAGAAATTATCCGAACGATTTTTCGGTTTCGGAACTTTCAGAGAGAATTCAAGAATCGCCGGCTGTTGTCCGAAAAGAAATGTCGCTATTGAGTCAGATAAAACTTATCAAAAAAAACGGCACCCAGAGATATGCGTTAAATTCAAGTTTTGAATTTTTTCAGGAACTCATGGTTTTGATAATGAAATCTTCTCCGGCGGAAAAGAACATGCTTGTTAAGCGAATCCAGAAACTTGGCAAAATAAGACTGGCCCTTTTGTCGGGAATATTTTTGAATAACGGACACGATAACGCTATGGCCAACAATTCCGTGGTGGATCTTTTTATTGTCGGGGATGATATTAGCAAGGAACGATTAAGGTCATTTTTAAAGTCTCTGGAAGCGGAAGTGGGAAGGGAGATACGCTTGAGCATTATGGACAAAGAAGAGTTTGAATATCGGTTTGGAATGTTTGACCGCTTCGTTCGGGTAATGTTAGAAAGCCCGCATGAGAAAATAATTAACAAGTTGGGGCTCTAACTTGTTAATTATTTCAATTTCTAAATCCTAATTTCTAAACAAACTCAAAATCCTAAATCCTGAATTTTTAAATGGGCGGTTAGCTCAGCGGTAGAGCACTGCATTCACATTGCAGGGGCCACAGGTTCAAATCCTGTACCGCCCACCAACACAAAAACAGCCCTGAGGCTGTTTTTGTGTTGGTGTCTTTATTGTACCAAGCTCGCACCTACTTCCAAAAT